>CBDUYA010000263.1:0-4834 GCA_965371335.1 uncultured bacterium
CTGGGTCCACGTCGGCAGCGCCGAAGAGTGCGAGGAGAAGGGCGGCACGGTCGTCGAGTAAGCGCAGTCGCTTCCTTCTTCCGTGGGAAATGGCCCCGGGTCGTGCGAGCGGCCCGGGGCCTGCGCTTTTCGGGCTAGAATATCAGGCACCAGCCGGAGAGAGTCGGATGCAGCAAAACGAAGCAAGCGGCCGCGGAGCCGCGCGGCGGCCCGCTTTTCTCGGCCATGGTGTCGGGCTGCGGCGCGATCACTTCGAGCGCATCCTCGCCGACCCGACCCGCATCGACTGGTTCGAGGCGATCTCCGAGAACTTCATGGTTCCGGGCGGCAGGCCGCTCGAGGTGCTGACCCGGGTGCGGGAGCGCTATCCGATCGCCCTGCACGGCGTGTCGCTGTCGATCGGATCGTTCGATCCGCTCAACGAACGCTATCTCGACGAGCTCGACGCCCTGGCGAAGCGATTCCAGCCGGCCTGGGTTTCCGATCATCTCTGCTGGACCGGGATCGGCGGCCACAACGCCCACGATCTGCTGCCGCTTCCCTATACGGAGGAGGCGCTGCAGCACGTCGTCGAGCGCGTCGGCCGGGTGCAGGAGCGGCTGAGGCGTGTTATTGCGCTCGAAAATGTATCGAGCTACGTCGCCTACCGCCATTCCTGCATGCCGGAATGGGAGTTCCTGGCCGAGGTCTCACGACGCTCCGGCTGCGGCATTCTCCTCGACGTGAACAACATCTACGTCAGCGCGAAGAACCACGGCTTCGAGCCGCTCGACTACCTCGCCGGAGTTCCGGTCGACGCGGTCTGGCAATTCCACCTGGCGGGGCACTCCGATAAGGGGACCTTCCTGCTCGACACCCACGATCATCCGGTCATCGAGCCGGTCTGGGAACTCTACCGCGCGGCAGTGGAGCGCTTCGGCGAGGTGAGCACGCTGATCGAATGGGACGATCACATCCCGCCGTTCGAGCGCCTCGAGGCTGAATCGGAGCGGGCGCGCGCCATCTTCAACGAGGTGCGGGGCGGTGCTGTGGCGGCGGCGACGTCCGGCGCGGCCGAGGCGCGGGCATGAGCGGCGCACCGTCCCTGCGGCGCACGCAGGAGATCTTCTGGCGCCTGCTCACCGCGCCCGAAGGGGTCCATGCGGGGCTGCGGAATCTGTCGGCCAGCGGCGATCTGCACGCGGACCAGATCGAAGCGTTGTTCCGCGGCGGCGACGGGCGCGGGGAGGGGGGGCTGCCGGCGGCCGAGCGCCTCGATATCTATGCCAACATGTACTTCTATCGCCTCCTCGACGCCCTCAAGGAGGACTATCCGCGGCTGCTGGAGGCGATCGGCGAGAAGCGCTTCCACAACCTGATCACCGATTACCTGCTGCAGCATCCCTCACGGCACCCGTCGCTCCGCTACCTGGGGGAGTCTCTCCCCGCTTTCGTTGCCGCGCATCCGCGGGCGCGGGAGTTTCCCTGGCTGCACGACCTGGTGCGCCTGGAGTGGGATCGCGTCGACATCTTCGATGCGCCGGACGCGACGCCGCTGGGCCGTGACGATCTGGCCGGTTTGCCGCAGGAGCGGGCGGGCGAAGCCCGTTTCACGCTGGTGCCCGCCTGCCGGGTCCGCCGCTTCGACCACGACGCAGCCCGTCTGTGGCGGGAGCTCAAGGAGGCGCCGGCATCGAAGCAGGAGAAGAACGCGCCGCCGCAGGTTTCTCGCCGGACGAGCTGGCTGCGGATCTGGCGGCAGAATTTCATCGTGTACCACAAGCGGATCGAGGAAGACGAGGCGCGTGCGCTGGAGAGCCTTCGAGATGGCGCCCCGCTGGAGAGCGTCTGCCAGCAACTGGCCGCCGGTATCACGATCGAAAAGGCCACGGGGCGGATCGGCCGCCTGATGCAGTCGTGGATCGAAGACGGCCTCCTCGCATCCTTCGAGCTGTCTTCCGCCTGAGACGGAGCCGACCCGTGCGATCCGATCTCCTTCCACCCCCCCGCACGCGCACCGTCGATCTGGTCGAGGAACTCCACGGCGTTCCGGTCGCCGACCCCTATCGCTGGCTCGAGCAGGGAGAGGCGCCCGAAGTGCGCCGCTGGGTCAAGGCGCAGAACGACTTCACCCGCTCCCTGCTCGAGGGGAGGGAGGGTCGCGACTACCTGCGGAGCCGGCTGAGCGAGCTGTTGTCAATCGGCACGATCACTCCGCCCCGGGTGCGCAACGGCCGGTACTTCTTCATCCGTCGCGACGGCAGAGATCAGGACCAGCCGGTTCTCTACGTGCGGGACGGCGTGGATGGCCGGGATCGCGCCGTGATCGACCCGAACGCCATGAGCAAGGACGGCACAATCGCGATCGACTGGTGGTACCCGTCGCGGGACGGGACGCTGGTCGCGTATGGCGTCTCGACCCGGGGTGACGAGAAGAGCACCCTGAAGATCATCGAGGTCGAGAGCGGGGAACATCTGCCCGATCGGATTGCGCATACTCGCTACTGCTCCCTCGCCTGGCTGCCCGGCGGCAGCGGGTTCTACTACACGCGTTATCCGGCGCCGGGAGAGGTTCCGCCAGGAGAAGGGGATTACAACCGTCATCTATTTCTTCACCGGCTCGGGGACGACCCCGCGGCCGACCGGAAGATCTTCGGCGACGGCCGCCGTCCGGAGGACATGATCGACGTTGACCTGTCGCCCGACGGACGGCACCTCGTGATCATGGTGCAGGAAGGGTGGCGGCGGTCCGACCTGTACGTGCGGGATCTCACGCGGGACGACGACGGCCTGCTGACCATCGCCGAGGGGATCGACGCCCTGTTCACCGGTGAGGTGATCGACGGGACCCTCTACCTGCGCACGAACTGGAAGGCGTCCCGTTACCGCCTGCTCGCGGTCGATCTCGAACGACCGGCGCAGGACCAGTGGCGCACGCTGATCCCGGAGCGGGAGAGCGTTCTCAGCCAGGCGCGGATCGTCGGTGACCGCATCGTCACGCTCGATATCGAGAACGCCTCGTCACGGGTGCGGGTGTTCGCCGCGGACGGCAGGCCGCTCCGTGAGATCGCTCTCCCGGCGCTCGGCACGGTCGATCAGATCAGCGGACAGCACGACGGCGGTGAGGCGTTCTTCGACTTCTCGTCATACGGGATGCCGCCGGCGGTGTTGCGCTACGATGTGGCAGGCGACGAGGTCGATGTCTGGAGCCGGATCGAGGCGCCTGTGAACCTCGATGAGTTCGAGGTGAAGCAGGTGTTCTACCGGTCGAAGGATGGGCGTCGCATCTCGATGTTCGTGATGCACCGCCGGGAGATTGATCTGGACGGCAGCCATCCGGCGCTGCTGTATGGATACGGCGGTTTCAACATCAGCCTCACGCCGAGGTTTTCCCCGTCGCGGGTCGTCTGGCTGGAGCGGGGCGGCATCTACGCCGAAGCCAACCTGCGGGGTGGAGGGGAATACGGTGAAGAGTGGCACCGCGCCGGCATGCTCGAGAATAAGCAGAAGGTCTTCGACGACTTCACCGCCGCGGCCGACTGGCTGGTCGCCAGACGCTACACGACGTGTGACCGGCTGGCGATCATGGGAGGGAGCAACGGCGGCCTGCTGGTCGGAGCAGCTTTGACCCAGCGGCCGGAGATGTTCCGCGCCGTGGTCTGCATGGTGCCGCTTCTCGACATGGTCCGCTACGAGAATTTCCGCATTGCCCGGCTGTGGGCGCCGGAGTTCGGCTCGGCGTCCGATGCGGAGCAGTTCCGCTGGCTGCATGCCTACTCGCCCTATCACCGGGTGGAGAAGGGGACGGCGTATCCGGCGATCCTGATCGGCTCGGCGGAGCACGACAGCCGGGTCGATCCGATGCACGCCCGCAAGATGGTGGCCCGGCTGCAGGCCAGCTCCGGGTCGGCCCTCCCGGTCCTGCTGCGCATGGAGACGGAGGCGGGGCACGGCGCCGGCAAGCCGGTGAGCAAGATGATCGACGCGTCGACCGATGTCTGGACGTTCCTGTTCTGGCAGCTCGGACTGGACGGGGAGGGCCGCTCAGATCAGCCGCTGGAAGGCGTTGGCCTTGACCAGCAGAAAGAGCCGGGTGCCGGGATCGAGAGCGAGCTCGCGCCGCGCCGCGGAAGTCACGATCACCCGGAAAGGGACCGGGGTGGTGATTCTTAGCTCGACACCCGCTCCCCGTTCGTGGACCTCCTCGACCCGTCCCGCGATCACGTTGCGCGCGCTGGTGCCGCGGATCGCGCTCTTGGCGAGCAGCACATCCTCAGCGCGCAGCCCGAGCGCCACCCGGCTCCCCTCCGGCAGGGGGAGGAGGCCGGTTTCGACCAGCGTTCCTCCGAGATCGACCTCGCTGTAGCCCTCTTCCGGAAAGTTGCATCGCACCGTCCCGGTGAACAGGTTCTCGGTGCCGACGGCGCGCGCCGCAGCGGCCGAGGCCGGGCGGCAGGTCACTTCCGCCGGCGCCCCGCTCTGGACGATACGCCCTTCGTCCATGACGATCAGCGTGTGGCCGAGGCGGAGCGCTTCTCTCATGTCATGCGTCACGTGCAGGAAGGGAACGCCGCTGGTCCGCTGCAGGTCGAGCAGCAGGGTGCCGAGCCCCTCGCGCGCCGCCGCATCGAGGGCCGAGAACGGCTCGTCGAGGAGCAGCGCCGCCGGCTCGGCGGCGAGGGCGCGCGCCAGCGCGACGCGCTGGCGTTCCCCGCCGCTCAGTTCGGCCGGCATGCGGGTGGCACGCCTCTCCCCGCCGACCTGGCCGAGCATCATCCCGGCCCGGCGCGAGCGCTGCGGACCGGTAAGACCGAAGGCGACGTTGTCGCGGGCGCTCAGGTGAGGAAAGAGAAGG
>CBDUYA010000264.1:0-4758 GCA_965371335.1 uncultured bacterium
GCTCGCTCACCCGGACCGGGCCGCGGCGCCGCTCCGCGGCCCGGGTCAGCTCGGTGATGACGATGCGGTGCCTCTGCAAATCGAGGTGCAGCAACGACTCCGCGGCGGGAGAAGCGTGCGACACCGCCGCCAGCCCGGCATCGACCAGGCCGTTGACCGGCATGCCGCAGGCCCGCGCGATGCCGAGGATCAGCCCGAGCTGTTCGTCGGTGTGCGCGCCGGGCGCAGCGACGATGACGTCGGAGGCGTTCGATCCGGTCTGCTTCCAGATGTCGTTCAACTGAGCATGGGCCAGATCGGCGTGGCTGAGGTCACCCGGGAAGGGCGGTGGCAGCGATGACGTATCGAGACGGCTCCAGAAGCGGTCGTTCACCTGCTTCGGCTTCAGACGGGCCTGGTCGGCGGCGGCGCTGCCGGTGAGGATCGAGCCGCCCTCAAGAAGCGCGATGCCGGGGCAGGCGCCGATCCGTCCGGCGACGCGCCCCGCCGCGTCCCCCACCAGGATGCCGGCGTCGTTGATCTCGATCGCAAGTAAGGACACGTTGCCTCACTAAGTAACATGAAGATGCTGGATGAGATGCTGATCGAGATACGACTCGGCCTCCAGCACCAGCCGTTCCTGGTGCAGCTGCAACTGGTGCAGCAGGAACATCAGCACGATGCTGATCAGCAGCGCGATGAAGGTCGAGTTGAAGGCGACGCCGAGGCTCTGGGTGACACCGGCGATGTCCCCCTCGACCGCGCGGTGCGCCTGGCCGAGCGCCTCGCCGATGCCGCGCACCGTGCCGATGAACCCGATCGAGGGAATCGCCCAGGCGATGTAGCGCACCATCGAGAGCTCCGACTCGAGCCGCTCCGATTCGGCCTGACAGAGACCGTGCGCGGTGGTCGAGACGTCCTGAATGCTGCGGGTGGCGGTGAACCGGTGCAGCGCGACGAGCAGTGCGCGGGGCAGCAGCGAGTTCCGCCGGAGGGGGGGAAGCGACTGGATCTGGCGCGCGTACTCCCGCGCGTCCTCCGGCAGGATGCGGGTCCCCTCGCCGACCGGGACCAGATCCTCCTGCACCAGTTCGCGCTCGCGGGCCGTCGACCGGCTCTTGTATCCCATGATGGCGAACGCCCACAACATCAGGATGAAGCACGCCTCCTGCTCGAAGTCGCGGATGATCACCCACGCTGACCGCTCCTGAACGTATCCCTTGTCGACCTGCATGAGGGCCGCCTGCTCGGCGAGCACCCGGTCGGCGTTGGGGCGGACCACCAGCAGGTAGCAAAGATGGACGAGAATGATCGCCAGGACGAGAGAGCCGATCTGGTAGACGAACTCCGAAGGGTAGAACTTCTTCATGGCGCGCCCTCGCTCAATTCAGATGTCAACCGGAAACGACACCGCGCTGTCGGCCGTGATCTCTTCCGTCGGGACGAACTCTTCCAGCTCTTTCGCCGTCGCTTCAGCGCCACCCGAAGCGGCGGCCCCGCCGATCCGGGGCGGGCTGCTGGCGATCGGGACGACGACCAGAGCGAGTGAGACGATCGAAACGACGAGCCATCGCATGGCAGCCACCTCACAGAACGCTGCGCGTCACTCCGCGTAACGGGCGATTCGGAACCCGACGTCCGGCCGGGCCTTCTTGCCGTAATCACGGTAGGTCAGCCGCAGCTCGGAAACGCTCGAGTCCATCCAGCTCGAGCCGCGGATGACGTGCAGCTCACCCTCGTCCGGGCCGACCGGATCGATCTCGATCGTGGAGGCCCCGGACGGATAGATCGCGTAGATATCGTGCACCCACTCCGCCACGTTGCCGCTGACATTGTACAGGCCGAGGGCGTTGGGCCGGAAGCTGTCGACCGGCGAGGTGGCGGGAAAGGAATCGTCATAGTTCGGGATGACCCGGGCGAGGATCTCGCGCGCCGCCGCATCGGCGTAGTTTCCCGATCCCGGCGCCACCGGTAACACATTGCCCCAGGGATATTTCGCCGGCTGCGGGCCGTCGCCGTAACGGGCGACCCAGGCCCATTCCGCCTCCGACGGAAGCCGGTAGCCGCCGGTCGGCGGACGGACCGCCATCAGCAGGCCATCGCGCAGAACGTACGCGGCGGGCAACGAAGCCTGCTCGCTCAGCCAGTTGCAGTAGAGCGCCGCATCCTCCCAGGTGACCCGGACCACCGGGTGGGTGTCGGTATTGAGAGAGAGCGGCCCGCCGGCGCCCGGCCGGCGCCCGGCCCTGAAGCGGCGGAACTCGGCGTTGGAGACGACCCGGGGAGAGATATAGAAGGACCGGGTCAGATTCACCTCGCGCAGCGACTCGTTGGCCCGGCGCCCCGGCTCGCGGCGCGGCGCCCCCATGCGGAAGCGTCCGCCCTGCACCAGGATCAGCTCCTGCCCCTGCGGGCTCTCGGTGCGGGGCGGTAGAGCCGCCGCTTCTTCAACCGTCTCGAGCGCGACCCGGATCGCCTGCGGGAAGCCGGGCCGCGGGGTGATGGTGGTCCGGTAGGCCACATATCCCTCCTTGCGGATCTCGATCACCTGCGGTATCGCCGGCAGCCGCAGGCGCGCGGTGGCGCGCCCGCGCGCCTCGCCGTTGATGTAGAGCGTGGCCTCGGGCGGCGTCGCCTCGATCTCCACCTCCCCCTCGATCACCTCGAGCCGCATCATGATCTCACGCCGCTCCCCGGAGCCGATCCGGATCGGGCGCGATTCGGGCGCGTGCCCCGGCTTAGACAGGCGGACCGTATGGTCGCGCCCGGGCGGCAGCAGGAGATCAAGCGGAGTCTCCCCCCGGTAGGCGCCGTCCACGGTCACCGCCGCGCCGGCCGGCTCGCTGCTCAGAACGATCGTTCCGTCCGCCGGCACCAGATCGACCGGCGGCAAATCCACAGGTTGGCCCGCCTCGACCACGAGGGAGTCGTCGAACGGCTTGTAACCGGCGAGCCGGTAGGCGACGCGATGTTTCCCCTCCAGCAGCTCGGCGCTCAGCGGGGTGACGCCGATGCGGTTGCCGTCGACGCGGACCGCCGCTCCGGCCGGCCGGGTGGAGAAGCGGATCGCGGCCGCCCGCGACGCCAGATTGACCCGCATGGTCTGCAGCGCTCCGGCGCCTTCGATGGTCACCCGTTCGATCTGCTCGGCATAGCGCTCGGCGACGACGCGCACCTCGTGCTCGCCCGGTGTCAGCTCGATCGGATCGAGCGGCGTGACACCGGCCGGCTCGCCGTCGATGATCACCTCGGCGCCGGCAACGTCCCCCGTATCGATCACCAGCCGCCCCGGCAGCCTCTCGAGGGAAAACCGATACAACTGCTGTCGATCCTCTCCCACCTCCAGCGACACGTGCAGCCGGCGGTGTCCGTTCTTATCGGCGGTCAATGTGTAGCGCCCCGGCTGGAGCAGGTAGCGCTCTCCCAGCCGCACGCCCGACCAGCCGGTCTCCAGGATCATCTGCTCCGGTTCCGGGTCGATCCGGATCACAACAAAGCGGGCTGTGGCGGCCAACCAGGCGACGCCGGCCAGCGACGCGGCCACCGCCGCGAGGAACAACATCCTCCAGCGCACCGTCGAGCGGCTGCGCGCCGCCCCGCTGGCGCCCAGCGGCCGGAATGCGGCCGGGCGGATCATCGGGCCGGGGGCGTTTTCAGTGGTGGATGAGACGGGCGCCGGGATGATCTCCATCGGCGGCCCGGCCGGAGCGCGCGGCGCGACCTGCCCGACCGTCAGGTGCGCCGCACCGTCCCGTATCTCGACGGCGATCCGCGCCGCGCCGATGCGGAGGGTGTCACCGGCGCGCAGCCATTGCGAGGTCACCACCGGGACGCCGTTGCAGGCGACCGGTGCATCTCCCTTCCCCGCCTCGATGAAAAGCTCCTGCTCCGAGATCCCGAGCCATGCCGCCGGCTCGCCGGCCGCGACCCCCGGGAGCCGGATGCCGGCATCCGGTCCGCCGAGCGACAGGGGGAGGTCGTCCGGAGAGACGGTGCGGCGCCCCTCGGGATCGTCGATGGTGATCGAGGCGATCAAATCTTCTCCGCGCAGCGCACGACGAGAATACCGGGCTCGGTCCCGGGGGCGATCACCAGCTCATGGCGCACGTCGCGGTAACCGCGCCGGGTGCCGACGACCGTGTAGGTGCCCGGCCGCAGCTCCAGCTCATGGCGGGAGAAGGTTCCGAGGCGGCCGACCCGGTAAATCGACACCTCGGTCCGTTCATCCGACTCGAGGACGACCCGCACCGCATCCCGCACCAGCGCGAGACGTTGATCGAGAGCCTCGACCTGACCGCGCAACCGCGGGCCGGCCGGCTCGATCGCCGCGGCACGGTCGAGTAGATGCGACGCCTCCTCGAACACCTCATCCGCAGCGAAGCGATCGGGGTGAGCGAGATGGTAGGCGAGCGCTTCCGACAGCTCGGCGCGCGCCCGGGTGCGATCCTTCCCCACCCCGGCGAGCCGGATCGCCGGGTCGAGACGGAGGATCGCATCGTACTCCTTTTCCGCCGCCCGCCAGCGCTCCGCCTCCTCCATCTCGACCGCCCGGTCGCGATGGGCCGTGATCGCCACGAGCTTCTCCCCCTCATCGGCCTGGATCAGGCCCTCCGCGACCTGCTTCGACTCCGGCCTGAGCGCCCCGGCGCGCCGGAAGGCCTCGCGCGCCGGGCGGAAATCGCTGCGATCGAGGGCCGCCCGCCCCGCCGAAATCTCCGCGGCGACGGCATCATCGCCGAGGCGCGCCCGCACCCGCGCCAGCGCTTCGCGGGCCGCCTG
>CBDUYA010000265.1:0-4685 GCA_965371335.1 uncultured bacterium
ATCCCGCTCTAGACGCTTTTTCTTGCCCAACACAACGCCGCTGATCACCCTCTACCTTAGAGGACCAGATGTTCATACCGACGCCAGGAAGAGCGTGCTGCTCAGTCACAACGTCGCCGGTGGCTTCACTCCCGGGGTCGAGCGGGCGCTCCGCAAGGACCCCTCTATTCTCCGGGATTTCGTGACAGGGCGCCTTTCTGGCGCTGATGATGGGCTGTCGCAGCCAGGACTCGCCCGCCGGGCCTCTCCCCGAGCCCTGGATGGGTCTGTGCCGTTAAATACACTTGTCCGTTAGAGACGGACATACTATAATAGCGGACATGAAACGGAATCTCCTCCCCGACCTGCAGCCTTATCTGGCCCTTCTCAGGGCCCTTCCCTTCGTCCGGGCCGCGAAGGTGAAGAATACCGCCCGCCCGGCCGTGGAAAGGCGCCAGGCAGACGCGATCCTCCGTCTTCGCACTGCGGCCGGCGAGCACCAGCTCCGCGCCGCCATCAAGAGGACAAACCTGACGCTCCCGCTGGTCGAGGACCTCCTGGCACGCCTGCGCCAGCCTCCCGGAAAAGCCTGGGTCGTTCTCGCGCCGTACGTCGGACCGCAGCTCGGGCAGCATCTCCGGGACAACGGGGTCAATTACCTTGATCTCGCCGGCAACTGCTATCTCGCGCTTGGCAGGAATTTTCTCGCTCTGATCGAAGGGAAGCGGCCCACCAGGCCGGCCCCGCCGGAGCGCGGCGTGCGGGGCCCGGGTCACCAGGTGCTGTTTGCCCTCCTGGCCCGGCCCGATCTCCTCGACGCCCCGGTCAGGACACTCGCTGCTGCTGCGGGTGTGGGGAAGACCGCCGCGGCGGAGATGCTGGCACGTCTTCATGCCGAGGGACTGCTCGGCACGGACCGGGGCGGCCGGCGACTCCTGCAGCCTCAAGTCGTTCTCGACCGCTGGCTTGCCGGATACACAGCGCTCGTCCGGCCGCGCCTTCTGATCGGGCGATACCGCACGAACGATCCCGATCCCGAAGCCCTCGAGAAGAGAGTCGAGCACACTCTGCGGGAGACCACCACCTGGGCGTGGGGCGGCGGCGCGGCGGCCATGCGGCTGACGCCATACTATCGTGGCATCGACACCGTGCTGCACGTGGCGAAACCGATTCCCGATTTGACCCGGCGGCTCCGGGCGTTGCCGGCGCGCGACGGCCCGCTGATCCTTCTGAAGGTTCCCGGTCGCGTCGCGTTCGAAGGCAAGAAGGCGAGAACGGCCCACCCCCTGCTGGTCTACACGGAGCTCCTGGCGGGAGGCCATGAACGGGCGCGTGAGGCCGCGAGGAGAATCTGGGATCGGTACCTGGCCAGGGGCACCGAATGATCTTCAGCCCGGAAGAGATCGGCGCCCTGCGCACCCTTGTCCGCGTCTGGACCATGGGTCGCTTCGTCCTGATCGGCGGATCGGCCCTGCGATGCACCCTTGGAATGCGCTGGCGCGTGACCCACGATCTCGATTCGGCGCTGGCGGTCAACCTCGATCGCTATCCCGCCGGCCTCGACAGAGTACCGGGATGGTCCCGTCATCCGCATCGGGAACATACCTGGATTGCGCCGGGGGACGTCGAGGTCGACGTCATCCCCATCGGAGATGCCGGGAAGCCGGCAGCCAAAGTGATCTGGCCGGTGAGCGGATTCGAAATGGCTCTTACCGGGCTCCACATCGCCTTCGAGCACGCGACGATGGTCGCGATTGCACCCGGTCTTGCTACCCGGGTTGCCCCGCCCGAGATCGTCGCGCTGCTCAAGATGGTCGCCTACCTCGATCGCCCCTACGAGCGGGAACGGGATCTGCAGGATATCGCCTGGATCCTGGACGACTTCATCGCCAGTACCGATGAGCGCCGATTCGCGGACGACATCCTCAACCTCGGGCTTCACTTCGATCAGGTGTCGCCCTATCTGCTCGGCGCGCGCCTCGCCTCGCTGGTGCACGCCCGCGAGCGAAGCGTCGTCCTGCGCTTTCTCGAGCTGGTAAAGCGGGAGGGCGACCCGGCGGCAACACAAGCGCGGATGCTCGTCAACGCCCCTCCGAGCTGGCATCGTGAGCCGGAAGAACTGCTGAGCAGAATCGCCGCGTTCGAGCGCGGCTTCGGCGGCCCGCGCCGCCGCTCCACGCCATCGACACTCTGTACCGACTGACCGGGCCCGACGGGCGGAGTTCGAGGACGAGAGCGACCGGACGATCCTGGCGTAAAACGCCCCGTTCGAGCGGCGCTGCGTGCGCGAGCTGCAGGAACGACTATGCTCGGACTAGAAAGAGTCTCAGCGGAAATCGCTGATTAAGACGATGTCGCGGCTGACCCTGCCGCGCGTCAGGATCAGGTCACGTCCATCGGCCGTCCAGTCGTAGCTGAAGACCCGATCCCCCTCGAATTCGGTGATCTGCCGGGGAGGGCTTCCATCCAGGGGATACTCCCAGATGTTCCAGCGCGCATTGATATTGCGCAGGCCGGTGATCGCCTCGCCGGAGGGGGACCAGCGTACCGCGATCGGATCGGCGAACGACAGGGTGTGAACAGGATCTCCGCCCTCGGCCGGAATGATGTGGAGCATGCGGGAGATGATCCCGTCGTTGGTGATGAAGGTGACGTAAGCGATCGATCGGCCGTCCGGCGAGATGATCCCCGCTCCGTCGGCGTCGCCCGCCAGGACCTGTGAGGTTCCATCCTCCAGGGAGAGACGATAAAGCTTCCTGTCGCCCAACGATTTGTAAACCAGCCAGCGACCGTCGGGGGAGAGAGCGGGATTGCCCTCACCCTTCTTTCCGCTGGTGACCTGCCGGGCATTGCCACCGTCGCCGTCCATCATCCAGACATGCGGCAACCCTGCGCCCGCGGTCGTCACGCAAGCGATCGTTCGCCCATCACCGGAGATGCTGGGAAGGAAGTGAGGATCCGAACCGGATGTGAGACGGATCCGGTCGCTGCCGTCGAACCCCATTCTGAACAACTGCGCCACGCCGTTGTGCCGCATGACAAAAACGATAGACCGATCAGGGGCGGCCACCGGGACGAACACGGCATCGTCGTTCCCGGTCCCGAAGGTAAGCTGGCGGGCCGGCCCGTCGCCGGCAAATGGCTTGACCCAGAGATTGGAGTTCTGATGGATACGCGTCGTGGCGAGCGCGGCGGAGTCGGCCGTGACGCTGATCCCGGAGTAGGTGTTCAAATCGTTCGAGATGCGGCGGGCGACCCCGCCAGGATAAGAAAGAGACCAGATCTGCAGGCTGAAGTCCCCCCACTTGTCGGAGGCGGCCAGCACCAGACCGCTGCCGTCCGGTAACCACGCGAGGCCGTTAATAATGAACCAGGGTGTGGTGCCAAGCGGCTGCTCCGTCCCGTCCGCCGTGTTGACCATGACCACCTTATGGCGGCTCTCTCCCTCCCTTCCGAAGACGACGGCGGCGATCCGCGCTCCGTCGGGGGACCAGGGGGCGGGTTGGAGAGCGAACGCCTCGGGCGCATTGCGGACGGCGAGCTCGCGCTCCCCCTTCCCGTCGGCGCCGGCGACCATGAGCACCGCGGAGGTTTTCATTGGGTAGCCGCGGGTAAAGGAGAACTCACTCCCGCCGGGGGAGAAGCTGACCGCCGAGTCGATGTCGAACAGGAGCTTGCGCGTCGCCCCTCCGAGAACCGGGACCTGGTAGAGAACCGAATATCCCTGGCCGCTGCTCGTCTCGGAGTTGACGTAGTAGATGTAGTTGCCGTCGGGCGAGAAGCTGATTCCGCGAAAGGGGGTCGCCACCGGCTTGACGATCTGCACGTCGCTGCCGGTCGCCACCTGCCGGATCCAGAGGCTGAAGCCGGCGGCGTCCTTCATGGCGTGGGCGACGTAGCGCCCGTCCGGCGAGATCGTCCCCTGCCGCGCGTCGCCGCTGCTGGTCAGGCGGGTGATTTTCATCGTCTGAAACGACGCCGCCCCATCCGCCACCGGCGACGAGCGCTGTCGCAGCCCCTGGATTCCTATGGCCAGTCCGGCGACGCCGACCAGCACCGCCGTCGCGACGGCGATGCGGCTCCCGAGCGCCCGCCACCCCGGCGTCGCCAGGGCGGGGGACGAACCGCTCGGACCGGAGACGTGCGAGCGGGTGGAGGTGGCGAGCTGGTCGAACTCCTCCACCAGATCGTTCAGCTCCAGCGCCAGATCCTTCATCGAGTTGAGCCGCTGCTCGGGTGACTTGGCGAGGCAGCGGCGGATCATTCTCTTCAGGGCGTTCGGCACCTGCGGGTTGATCTCCTCCACCGGGGTCGGGGTGCCGTGCAGGATGAGGTGCATCGAATCGACCTCGGTCTCGGCGGCGAAGGCGCGACGCTGGGTCGCCGCCTCATAGAGGATCAATCCGAAGGCGAAGATGTCGGTGCGGTGGTCGACCCTCTTCCCCTTCACCTGCTCGGGCGCCATGTAGCTCGCCGTCCCGATCACCGCCCCGGCGCGGGTGTTGTGCTCGGTGGCGGTCGGCAGGTTGGTGGTGTCCTCGTTCGCCTCCCGCCGCTCGGTCAGCTTCGCCAGGCCGAAGTCGAGCACCTTGGCGTAGCCGTCCTTCGAGATCATGATGTTCTCCGGCTTCAGGTCGCGGTGCACGATGCCGGCCGAATGCGCCTTGGCGAGCCCCTCCGCCACCTGCGCCATGTAGCGCAGCAGG
>CBDUYA010000266.1:0-4679 GCA_965371335.1 uncultured bacterium
GCTAAAAGTGGTCGGTCTCAGGATGCTGCGTCTGGACAGGCAGAGCGCTCAGCGCTTCTACCACGTCCATCGGGAGCGGCCGTTCTTCGACTCGCTGATCGAGTTCATGACGTCCGGGCCGATCGTCGCCATGGTTCTGGAGGGAGAGGACGCGATCAAGGGTGCCCGCCAGGTCATGGGATCGACCGATCCCGCCAAAGCGGATCCGGGAACCCTGCGGAAGCAGTTCGCCTCCTCGATCGAGAAGAACATCGTGCATGGATCAGACGGGCCCGACACGGCCGCCTTCGAGATTGCGTACTTTTTCGGCGCCCTCGATCTTCAGTCCCGCTGAGCTTCGATGAAAGACCTGCTGTGGCTGCTGCGCTACGTCCGGCCCTACGCCGGACGAATTGTGGCAGCGGCGGTTTGCGCGGTTTTCATCTCCCTCACCTACCTCGGTCTGTTCAGCCTCGTGCAGCCGATCGTCGACGAGATCCGGCCGGATGGGGCCACCGAGGCGATTGCCACTTCGGGGAAGCTGCGCCTGCTCGACGAGACGCGCGAATGGCTGGATGAGGCTGGCGAGCGATATCCCGTGGTCGCCTGGCTCAACGCGAAGGTGCAGAACGGCGCGGCCGGGACCGGCATCCTCGTTGGCGGCCTGCTGATCGTCATCATGCTGCTGAAGGGGATCTTCACCTACCTCTCCATGTACCTCACGCGCACGGCCGGGCTGTGTGCGGTCCGCGATCTGCGCGTCGATCTCTACTCCAGCATCCAGCGGCAGTCGCTCTCTTTCTTCTCCGTCTATCCGACAGGCCAGCTGATCTCCCGCGTCATGGGAGACGTCGGACGACTGCAGAGAACGGTGTCGGGTGACCTGGCCGAAGCGCTGCGCCTCAGCGCGATCATCGCGGGGCAGGCGGTGTGGCTTTTCTACCTCAATTATAAGCTGGCCGCCTTCTGCCTCATCCTGCTGCCGCTGATCGTCTATCCGGTGGCGCGCTTCGGCCGTCGTCTCAAGCTGATGAGCCATCGCAGCATGGAAAAACAGGGCGACGCCGCGGACATCATGAAGGAGGGGATTTCCGCTGCCCGCATCGTTCGAGCGTTCGGCATGGAAGGATTCGAGGTGGAGCGCTTTCGGGCGGCCATCCTCAAGATGCTCAGGCCGGACAAGAAAACGGTCCGCATCCTGTCGCTGCTGCCGCCTCTGATGGAGATGATTGCGGCGATCGGAGCGGCCCTGCTTTTCGCCTACGCCGCGCAGCGTGTCGCGGCGCGCAAGCTGACCTTCGGTGAGTTCGCGACCTTCCTGACCGCCCTGGTGATGATCTACACGTCGGTCAAGAACCTGGTGCGGATCAATAACGAGCTGCAGCAGTCGCGGGCGGCGGCACGGCGGGCGTTCGAGATCATGGAGCGGCCCCCCGACGTGGCCGAACGGGCCGGGGCGGAGGAGATGGCCACGTTTCGGGAGTGCATCGAGTTCCGTGGTGTCAACTTCGCCTACGGCGATGTGCCGGTGCTGCACGACATCGACCTGAAGGTGCGTTCGGGGGAGATGCTGGCGCTGGTCGGCAGCAGCGGAGCGGGTAAGTCGACGCTGGTGAACCTGCTGCCCCGTTTTTATGATGTCACCTCGGGGTCGCTGACCCTGGATGGCCGCGACGTCCGGTCTGTGACGCTCGCCTCGCTTCGACGCCAGATCGCCCTCGTCACTCAGGAAGTCCTCCTGTTCGACGATTCGGTGCGCAACAACATCGCTTATGGACGCGGTGACATTGATCAGGCCCGGGTCGAGGCCGCGGCACGGGCTGCCCATGCCCACGACTTCATTCAGAAGCTTCCCGACGGGTACCGGACGACTCTTGGTGAGGCGGGACATCGCCTGTCACAGGGTCAGCGCCAGAGATTGTCGATCGCGCGTGCGCTGCTGAAGAACTCGCCGATTCTGATTCTGGATGAGGCAACGTCTTCGCTCGACTCCGAATCGGAAGCCGAGGTGCAGCAGGCGCTGCACAATCTGATGAAAGGACGGACTACTTTCGTCATTGCTCACAGACTGTCGACCGTCCGTCGTGCCGATCGTATCGTCGTTCTCGACGCCGGGCGCGTCGTCGAGTGCGGCACTCACGCAGAACTTCTGGGGAAGAAGGGTGTCTACGCTCGCCTCCATGCCCTGCAGTTTCGTGACGATGGACATGCTCCGCGGGCGTCGGTGCTCTGAGATGAACCGGCGGGTCGACCGCAGCCCGCACCGGCAGCGAGGTCGACGTTGTCCCTGGCAACCCGGCTGTTCCGCAGCGATCGAGCCTGCCTCCTTCTGATCGTTCCCCTGGCACTTCTGCTGTTCGCCCTGAATCTCGGCGGGCGGGACCTCTGGGCCCCGGACGAGCCGCGGGCCGGGACGATCACGCGCCACATCGTGGAGAGCGGTTCGTGGAGCAAACTGCAGGACAATGGCCGGCCGTCCGCCGGCAACCCACCACTGTACTTCTGGCTCGCGGCCGCCGCCTCCCTCTCAGGCGGGGGAGTCAACGAGTTCACCCTGCGCCTGCCGTCAAACATTGCCGCGATTCTCTGCGTGGTGACCATTTTCTACCTGGGTCGGGCCATGTACGGCAGAAGGGCCGGGGCGCTTGCGGCGATCGTGCTGGCGACCTCGCAGGAGTTCTTCATGGAGGCCCGGTGGGCGCACCCCGACATGGTGCTCTGCCTTTGCATGACCTTCGCCGCTCTCGCGTTCTATCGGTCCATGGTCGCCGGGGATGAGGAGTGGCGCCTCCCGGCCTACGTTGCGCTCGGCCTGGCGTGCCTCACCGAGGGGCCGGTTGGCCTGCTGCCGCTGCTCGCCCTGGCGGTGTTTCTCGCCGCGACGAAAAATCTGCAAGCCCTCCTGCGCGCCGGCCTCGGCTGGGGGATCCCAATCGTCCTTTTCCCCTCAGTGGCCTGGCTCGCTGCTCAGCGGGCGGCAACCGGCATCGATCACGCCGAACCGCTCAGTCATTTGCTGGCGGGGTTGCCGATTGCGTTTTTGCCCTGGGCCCTGTTCCTGCCCGGAGCGGTGCTTCACACCGTCCCGGCCCGGGGATCGCGCGAGCGGCCGGCGGTTTTCGTCTATAGCTTCCTGCTGGTTTATCTGGCCGTATTCGCCATTTCGGCGGAACGCCGGAACGACTGCCTGCTGCCCCTCATGCCGCTTCTGTCCCTCCTGATTGGCCGGGTCTGGGATACGGCGCTGTTCGACTGGCGGCCCTCTCCCGTGGAAAGAACCGTCAAGTGGCCGCTCCGGGCCTGTTTTGTGCTGTCGTGCATAGCACTCGGGCTGGTCGTGGTCCGCCTGCAATCGCGCGCTCCGGATCTCGTTCTGCACGCCGGCATGCTCAGCGGGGCGCTCGCTCTGGCGAGCCTCGTTGCCATGATCGCCCGGCCTCGCCGTGGGGAAGGCGCCGCCATGACGATGTTCGCCAGCGGGCTGGTCGCCGTCTACGTCATCGTCGCCGTCGCCGCCCTGCCGGCTGTCAATCGCCATATGTCGGCGCGGCCGTTCGGTGAGCGTATTGCGGACAGGATCGGCACGGCAGCGCTCGGGATCTTTCCCCACGGCAATGCCGCCTTCAGCTACTATACGGGGAGAACCCTGGTGGTTCTGCCGAACGCAGAATTGCTCGACGCCTTTCTCGCGTCGGCTCCCCGAGTCTACGCGGTGGTCGAAGAGAAGCACTATACGCCCGGAGAAACGGGCTTCTCAATGACTCCGGCCATCGTCGATCGGGCGACGGTCGGATATCGAACCTACCTCCTGATCGAGGGAGGCGATCGGCTTCCGCAGCAGGGCGCCGTGGAGCCCCCACAATGAACATGATACGGAGCCTCGGGAGAGCAGGAAAGGCTCTCACTGTCACCCAGCTCGTCCTGGTGCTGTGCGGTACTCCGGCCGGCGCAGTGGAAGAAGCGGAGAGCGAACATCCACCGTCGCTCGACCCCGCGGATGCGCCACTCACCTGGGGTCAGGTCGGCCGGGATGCCCGCTATATCTTGACCCGACCGGCGCATCTCGACAGGGATGGATGGACGAAGGTTGCCTGGGTCGTGGGGATCGGCGCGTCTCTGTATCTGGTGCGGGACGAAGTCCGCGAGGCTGCCCAGCGCAACCGTTCCGAGAGCCTCGACGATTTCCTGCAGACGATCCGCAACATGGGCAAGGGTGCCAGCGTGCCGATCGTGGCCCTCGGCTTCTATCTGACGGGGGTGACGCGCCACTCCGCGCGAGAACGCGAGACCGCGGTCGTGCTGCTTGAGAGCGTGACCTACGCCTTGTCGATCGCCGCCATGGGGAGCTTCGTGCTGGCGACGGAGCGGCCGGACGAGGGCGACAGCATCCACTTCTTCGAGACCGGCGGGCACGGCGTGTCGGGTGATACAACGATCGCCGCGTCGCTGCTCGCGCCGATCATCGATCGTCACCTGCGAGTGGATGCGGACGACTCGCGGTCAGCGCGGTTCTGGAAGCACTTTGGAACGTGGGGGCTGTACGGGGCGGCGGGACTGGTCGCCTACCAGAGGATCAACCAGGACAAGCACTACATCCCGGACGTCTTTTTCGGCTACGTGACGGGGCTGACCGTCGGCCGCCTGGTGGTCGATTCGCGGAAGGGTGGGCGTGAGTGGCGTGATGCCGGTCGGCGGGTGAG
>CBDUYA010000267.1:0-4678 GCA_965371335.1 uncultured bacterium
CCCCTGCAAATTTCCACCTTCCTGAATCCGCCCGGTGACCGCGGTCGGCAGAGGTTCTAGCGAACCGCCGTCGAGAGCTCCTTGCCGGGGCGGAAGCGAGCCACCTTCCGCGCCTTGATCTCGATCTGCTCGCCGGTCTGCGGATTGCGTCCGACGCGGGCTTTGCGCTTCGAGACCGTGAAGGTCCCGAAGCCGACGAGGGCGACACGCTCGCCCTTCTTCAGCGACCGGGTGACGCCTTCGACGAAGGAATCAAGGGCTTTGGCGGACGCGGTCTTGCTGATGCGGGCGTCCTTGGCGATCTTGTCGATAAGATCCGCCTTGTTCATCGAGCCACCTCCATCAGGATCGGTTAATGGAACCGACGAAAAAACACCGTTTCTTCGGCGGGTTATAACAGAGGGGAAGATTCCCTGTCAATACGCGCCGGACGGGCGCTTCGGCGGATCGCACGCTGCGAATCGTTGCCGCGCAAGCATTTTCAGGGATCGCCGTGAAAGCCTTGGTGGGCACGTGTTCCAGAGGTGGCAGGCGATGGACTGAGGCGTCCGATCGTCTGCGCGCCGTCGCGCAGGACGCCGTTCGTTCGTGCCACGCCGCCGACGCGATTGAACGCTTCTGTCGGATCGAGCGGGGCCGGCTGGTCGTCGGCGACCGGGCGCTGTCGTTGCGCGGCAGCGGCCGCCTCGTTCTGATCGCCTTCGGCAAGACGGCGCCGGAGATGCTCGACGGGGTGAAACGGGCGATCGGGGGGACGGCCGTCCGCCGGCCGTTGCGGACGATGGTGATCGCGCCGCGCGCACCGGGACGCAAGGTAGCCGGCGGCGCTGCCGCCGCGAAAGAGTGGAACCCGAGGCGGCTGACCGGCGGCCATCCGGTTCCATCGCCGGGATCGTACCGGGCGGGGCACGAGGCGCTCCGGATGGCGGCCGATCTGCGGCCGAACGACGATGTGATCTTTCTCGCCTCCGGCGGCGGATCGGCGCTGATGGCGGCCCCGCTGGCGCCGTTTCTCGGCCGCCGGGAGAAAACGGAGCTGCATCGTTTCCTGGTGGTTTGCGGCGCGCCGATCGGCGCGATCAACGCCGTCCGCCGCCACCTGTCGGCGATCAAAGGGGGGCGGCTGGCGGCGGCGGCGCGGCGCGCGAAGACCCAGACGACCCTGGTGCTCTGTGACGTCGATCCGGAGCACTTCGACGAGGTGGCGTCCGGGCCTTCGCTTCCCGACCCGACCACGCTTGACGACATGATCGCGGCGGTCGATCGGTACGGCCTGCCGACGCGTCTTCCCGACGGAGTGCTGGAAGGTCTGTGCCGCGGATCGCTGCCGGAGACGCCGAAGCCGGGGGAGGCGATCTTCCGCCGCTCCCGCGCCCACCTGATCCTTTCCAACCGCGACCTGCGGGGCGCCGCGGTGCGCCACGGCCTAGCGCGAGGCCTGGCCACCGAGGCGATGCCGCGCGATCTGACCGGCCCGGTCGAGGCGGGGGTGGAGATCGTGGCGCGGGCCATCGAGGGGGCGCCCCCCGGCACCCGCCTGCTGGTCATGGGGGGCGAGGTGGTCACCTCCCCCGCCGGGCCGGGGCGGGGAGGCAGGGCGCAGGAGCTGGCGTTACGGCTCGCGCTGCGCATGAGAGGGCTGTCGATGCGCCCCTGGTCCTTCCTGGCGATCGGCAGCGACGGCGTCGACGGGAACTCGCCGGCGGCCGGGGCTCTGGTCGACTGGACGACGCTGGAACGGGCGCGTCACGCCGGTCTCGATCCGCTGGCCCTCCTCGACGCTGCCGACAGCCATCGCTTCTTCAGGAAGCTGAGCGATAACATCGTCATGCCGCCGACCGGCACCAACGTGCGCGATCTCTACCTGCTGCTGACCGGTGAAATCGCGCGCCCCGGACGCGGCGTCAGGCGCGCAGCAGGTCGAGCGCCGTCATCATCAGGATCAGGAAGCCGGCGCAGCCGTTGACGGTGAAGAACGCCTGGTTGACGCGGGAGAGATCGTCCGGGCGGACGAGGCGATGCTCGTACCATAGGAGAGCGGCCGTGCCGAGCACCCCGGATAGATAGGGAAGGCCGAGCGGCAGGAGGAGCGGCAGCGCCAGGAGCAACACGATCGTCGCGCTGTGCAGCAGCGACGAGATGCGCAGCGCCGGCGCGATTCCGAAACGCCCCGGGATCGAATGCAGCCCTTCCCGTCGATCGAATTCGATGTCCTGACACGAATAGATGATGTCGAATCCCGCCACCCAGAGGGCGACCGCCGCGCCGAGGATCAGCGGCGCGGCCTCGATCGAGCCGCGCACCGCCACCCAGGCGCCGAGCGGCGCCAGCCCGAGCGAAGCGCCGAGGAACAGATGGGTGGCCCAGGTGAACCGCTTGGTGTGCGAGTAGAACAGGATCAGCGCCAGCGCCGGCGTCGCCAGCAGCAGAGACAGCCGGTTGAGCATCGCCGCGCTGGTGTAGAACAGGATGGTGCTGGCCACGAGGAAACTCCACGCAAACGGCAGGCCGAGCTCCCCGGTCACCAGCGGGCGGGACGCGGTGCGGGGGTTGAGACGATCGAAGCGGAGATCGGCGATGCGGTTCCAGACCATCGCCGCGCTCCTGGCGCCGACCATGGCGCCGACGATCCAGCCGATCTGCCGCGCCGTCGGTGCGGCGGCGGCTGCCAGGGCCGCCCCGGTGAAGGCGAACGGTAGGGCGAACAGCGTGTGCTGGAACTTGATCATCGACAGGGTCGCCCGCAGCGGGCGCAGCCCCGCGCGGCTCAGCGTGATGCGCCCCATCGCCTGCCCAGAGAGTGCGGGAGCCGGAGGAGATCGAGGATGCGGGCGGTGAACTGCTCGACGATCGCGTCGAGATCCTGCGCCCCGGTGTAGAAGGCCGGAGTGAGCGGGTAGATGATGGCCCCGGCGCCCGCCGCCCGCCGCATGTTGTCGATGTGCACCAGGCTGAGCGGGGTCTCGCGAAACGCCAGGATCAGGAGTCGGTGCTCCTTCAGCGTCACCTCGGCGGCCCGCTGCAGCAGGTTGGCCGACACCCCGTTGGCGACGGCGGCCAGGGTTCCGCCGCTGCACGGCAGGATCACCATCGCGTCGGTTCGGTACGAGCCGCTGCTGATGGCGGCGGCCATGTTGCCGGCGCGGTGCAGGATCGCCTTGGCCGGCGTCTTTCCGGCGCCCGCCGGGCGGCGGCCGGAGCCCGGCCCCGGCTCGAGCAGCGCCTGCAGCGCGGCGGTGTCGGTGCGGATGCCGGGGCGCAGCTCGTGGCGCAGGGTCTGCACGGCGAACGGGCTGATGACGACGTCGACCCGCTCGACCTGGTCGTGGCGCACCAGGGCGCGCAGCAGGGAGCGGGCGCAGACCGATCCGCTCGCGCCGGTCACCCCGACGACGATCCGTTTCACGGGTGGTGGCGGTTCAGGTACTCGACGAGGGTCTGCCGGTGGTTCTCTTCCATGCGCGAGAAGAAGAGGGCGATGCGGTAGCCGGACTCTTCCGGGGAGCTGGAGGGTTCCGACCGGACGACGACCGCCTCGCCCTCGATCAGTTGCTCGCCGGTGCCGCCGTCGTCCGGCAGGCTGAGCGACAGGGCCAGCTTGGTCATCACCGGGAGAGACATGGGGGCGGTGCAGCTGAGACCGCCGATGCTGAGATCGACGGTCTCGAGCTCCACAGCCCCCTCGAATCGAGACCGTACCCGGATGCGCTTCGCGACGCGTGGGTGGCGCCGCTTTTCGTCAGGGCGACTCATCCGCTCATCCTGTGCGTTGGTTCTGTGAGTATGGGCGGCAGGGGTCGGTTCCTCAGGTACGGCCCGCTCAAAAGGCCTGTGTTTACGGCGCTTCCAGAGGATCGTACGAAACCAACAAGGTTGTTGTCAAGCGTTGCATTCACCCATGGCCTATAATCGGCCGGTATCCGATCAAGGAAGTCGATGAATAAGAAAGACATCAAGGCCCTGCTGGCGAGGGTGCAGAAGGGGACCCTGAGCGCCGACGCGGCGCTGAAGCGGCTGAAGCTCCTCCCTTTCGAGGACCTCGGGTTCGCCAAGGTCGACAGCCACCGCCACCTGCGGCGCGGGTTCCCCGAGGCGATCTTCGGCGAGGGGAAGACGGTGGCCCAGATCGTCGCCATCATGGGGCGGATCGCCGCCAGGCGGCAGACCGTCCTGGTGACCCGGGTCACCCCGGCTGTTTTTCGTTCGGTGCGCCGCCGTTACCGCCGGGCGAAGTATCACGCCGTGGCGCGCGCCATCACCCTGGAGGCGCCCGGCGCCCGGCCGCCCCGCCCCGGGCTGCTGGTGCTGGCGGCCGGCACCTCCGATCTGCCGGTGGCGGAGGAGGCGGCGGTCACCGCCGAGGCGATGGGGAACCGGGCGGAACGGGTCTACGACGTCGGCATCGCCGGCATCCACCGCCTCCTTGATCACCGTGACAAACTGCAGAGGGCAAGGGTGATCATCGCGGTCGCCGGGATGGAAGGGGCGCTGCCGAGCGTGGTGGCGGGCCTGGTCGACGTTCCGGTCATCGGCGTCCCGACCAGCATCGGCTACGGCACCGGATATAAGGGCGCCGCGGCGATTATCGGGATGCTGAACTCGTGCGCTTCGGGGCTCACGGTGGTCAACATCGATAACGGGTTCGGGGCTGGATATGCCGCCTCTGTCATTTTAAAAT
>CBDUYA010000268.1:0-4655 GCA_965371335.1 uncultured bacterium
GCCGGAGGAGCTGCGGCAGCGGACCAGCCCGGCCACCCTGTTCCAGATGTTCCTGCTGTTTCGTTACCAGGTCGCGACCGTCGACCGCCGATCGTTCGGCGAGATCGGCGCGGAAGGGAAGCATTTCCTCCGCCTGAGCATCGCCACCGGCCTGGACGATCTGAAGGAGGCGCTGGCCCGCATCGCGCTGGCGGGCGCCGACCGGCAGGGATTCGCGGCCTTCGTCAGGGAAGGAAAGCGCCTGTACTAGTACTGGCATCCTGCCCCGGCAATGGAGTGGCGGGGCGCATCGCGGGAGGAGCCGGCCTATGCCGCTGACACTGGATGGGAGACGCAGCACCTGCATCGACATCTGCGACGAGATGGATCCGGGGAAGCAGCCGCTTTCCGCGGCCGAGCTGGGGCGCTTCGAGGCGTTCGATCTCATCTACCGCTCGCTGTGCGCGCTGATGTTCAACTACGTGCCGACGTCCGGACATCCGGGCGGGTCGATCTCCTCCGGTCCGATCGTGACCGGCCTCCTGTTCGACGTGATGGACTACGACCCCTCCGATCCGGAGCGCGAGGACGCCGACATCGTATCGTACGCCGCCGGGCACAAGGCGCTCGGCCTCTACGCGATGTGGGCCCTGCGCGACGAACTGCTGCGACTCGGCGCCCCCGATCTGCTGCCACGCGATCCCCGCCTGCGGCTCCGCCTGGAGGATCTGCTCGGTTTCCGTCGCAATCCATTGACCAGGGCGCCGCTCTTCCTTCTTCATAAGGCGAAGCCGCTCGACGGACATCCGACACCGGCGACCCCGTTCGTCAAGCTCGCCACCGGCGCCTCGGGGGTCGGCGTGCCGGCCTCCCTCGGCCTGGCGCTCGCCGCGTTCGACTACTACGGCGCATCGGCGCCGCGGGTCCACATCGTCGAGGGTGAGGGCGGCATGACACCGGGGCGGGTCTCCGAGGCGATGGCGGCCGCCGGGACCTCGGGTCTCGGCAATGTCGTTCTGCACGTCGACTGGAACCAGGCTTCGATCGACTCGAACCGGGTCTGCCGGGACGACAGCGGCCCCGGCGACTACGTGCAGTGGGATCCGATCGAGTTCGCCTACCTGCACGACTGGAACGTGATCCGGGTTCCGGACGGACGCGATTACCAACAGGTCATTGCGGCGCAGCGGCGGGCTCTGGAATGCGACAACGGGCAGCCGACCGCCATCGTCTACCGCACCACCAAGGGATGGGGCTACGGAGTGGAAGGGAAGGCGTCGCACGGCGCCGGTCACAAGCTGTGCGCCGAGAGCTTCCGGGTGGCCGTTGCGCCGCTGCTGGAGAAGACCGGAGCGGTCCTGCCCGGCTGCGCGCCAGACGATCAGGCGTGTCACGGCGGCAGGGAAGAGGCGATCATCGAGGGATGTTTCTTCGCGGCGCTCGGCGCCGTGCGCCAGGCGCTCGAGCAGGACGAGGACACCGTTGCCCTCATGGTGAAGCGCCTGACCGGCGCGCGAGCGCGCCTGCAGAAACGGGCCCGCAACCGGCGTGCCGGCGCGCCACGCGTCGAAGCGGTGTTCGAAGCGGCCGGCCACGTTCTCGACGGCAGCGGCGCCCCCCCGCGACCCGAGCCCGGCTCGGTGACCACGCTGCGCGCGGAGCTCGGACGGGTGCTCAACTACTACAACGAGGCGAGCGGCGGCGCCCTGCTGATCGCGGCCGCCGATCTCCTCGGATCGACCAGCGTCAACCTCGCCGCGAAGGGCTTCCCGGAGGGCTACTTCAACGCCCGGAGCAATCCGGGCGCGCGCCTGCTGTCGGTCGGCGGCATCTGCGAGGATGCGATGTCGGGCCTCCTGTCAGGCGTGTCGTCGTTCGGGCGCCACATCGGCGTCGGCTCCTCGTACGGCGCCTTCATCGCGCCGCTCGGGCACATCGCCGCCCGACTGCACGCCATCGGCAACCAGGGACGGCAGGCGCTGGCGCCCGGGGCGTACCGTCCGTTCTTCCTGGTCTGCGCCCACGCCGGGCTGAAGACCGGCGAGGACGGGCCGACGCATGCCGATCCGCAGCCGCTGCAGCTGCTGCAGGGGAACTTCCCGCCGGAGACGCTCATCACTTTGACGCCGTGGGAGCCGCAGGAGATCGGCACCCTGGTCGCGTCAGCGCTGGCGGCGCGCCCCGCCGTCATCGCCCCGTTCGTCACCCGTCCCAACGAAACAGTGTTGGACCGCGCCTCGCTCGGGCTGGCGCCGGCCGCCGCCGCGGCGACCGGCGTTTACGCGCTGCGGCAGGCGGACGGGGAGGGGGACGGAACGGTGGTGCTGCAGGAGAGCGGGGTGACCTACGCCTTCGTGCAGGAGGCGCTGCCGCGGCTGCTCGAGGACGGTTTCGATCTGAACGTCTACTACGTCGCCAGCGCGGAGCTGTTCGACCAGCAGCCGCTGGCGGCGCAGCGGAAGATCTTCCCCGAAGAGCGCGCCCGCGAGGCGATCGGCGTCACCGGCTTCACGCTGCCGACCATGTATCGCTGGATCACCTCGGAGCATGGCCGGGCGAAGACGCTGCATCCATTTCGTAAGGGGCACTTCCTCGGCAGCGGTCAGGCCCACATGGTGCTGGCCGAGGCCGGCCTCGACGGCGAGAGCCAGTACCGGGCGATCGCGGCCTACGTGAAGGAATCCCCTCGAGTGAGACTCAGGCATCGATGCGGAGATCTACACCAGTGACCGCATCCGAGACATCCTGAGATGGTCGACCCTTCTTCGCAAGGTCTCATGCCCGGCTGCACAGTCGATTCTGGATCTTTTCCATCAGGCCCATTGCCGGTGGATTGTCATCGTGCGGCGGCAATCACGCAACCGACGCAGACATTCACCAGCGTATGGCGATTCCGCCCGCCGTGACCCTGCCGACGCCGGCCTTCGGCTCCCAAGCCGTACGGGACTCCACAACGTGCCAGCTGGGGCGCTGGCGTGGCCCCACTGATCAAGCATGTGGGGAACGGCCCCACGGTAGTAGAATGAATACGAGGGCAGATGAGGGCACGGCGGTCCGATTCATCCGGCATTCTTGCGATCTCCACCGTCGCCACTCGGGAACCGGGCATGAAGCGATGGGGAGGGCCTCTCGATGTCGTCACGGGCGCCGTGCGGCGCGCCCGCTGGTCGGACCTTCCCCGTCTTCTCCTGGGCGTCGCCTTGCCATGCCTTGCATGCGTGTGGACGTCAGGTTGTCAAGACAGTACCGGTAACCCTGACACCCGCGATCCCGTAGAGGTCGGCAGCGTGTTCCTCGTCGGCGTGGACGGGGCCACGTGGAAGGTCGCCGACCCGATGATCGAGCGCGGCGAATTGCCTATTCTCTCCGCTCTCCTTTCGCGGGGATGCCATGGGACTATGAAGTCCCTTCGCCCGTCTAAGTCCCCGCGCATCTGGACTTCCGTCGCCTCGGGTGTAGCTCCGGAGACACACGGCATCGTGAGCTTCACCTACCCCTTGCACGGGAAGCGTCATCTCTACACGAGCGACATGGTCAAAGTGCCAAGGCTGTGGGACATCGCCTCAGCACACGGCGTCCAAGTGGGCGTCACCAACTACTGGTTTACATATCCAGCTTCCCCCGTGCAGGGCTTCATCATCTCTGATCACGTCATCCCCTCGCGTAGCGACCGGGTGATCAGGGTCTTCTCCCGCGGAGAATCGCCACCGCCGAACCCGGAGAAGCTCGTCTATCCCGAAGAGCTCTGGGCTCGAGTGGCACCGGTGCTCGATCGCCCGTCGCTTTAGGACGACACGGCGCCACCCGGTTGGCAGAATCCGAGGTGGTACAGGGAGCTCAACGACATCTTCGCAGAAGACGAGGAAGTGCTCGACCTGGCGCTGGTCGGAGCAGAACAGCACTCGCCGAGGCTCAACGTCATCTACTTCAAGGGCGTTGATCGGGCTTCCCACATTTATTGGAAATACCTCGAGCCCGACCACGAGCAATACCGCACGGATCCACCGAGCGCGGAGGACGTTGCGAACTACGGTGGTGTCATCCACCAGGTTTACAGACACACGGACGAGCTCCTCGGAAAAATCGTCGAGCGGCTCCGACCCCGGGATGTGCTTCTCCTGGTCTCGGACCATGGGTTCGGAGCCATCCCTGCGCGCGGTCGCGTGAGCGGCGGACACGGCATAGCCCCGGACACCGTGGACGGCATCTACGTCATGGCAGGAGGGCCGATCCGCGGGGAGACATGTCCGGCTGAGATCTCGCTCTTTGATGTCGCACCCACATTGCTCTACCTGCTGGGGCTGGAGGTACCGAAGTACGTCGAGGGCACCGTCGTGACCGCCCTCTTCGATCCGGTGTTCCTCGAACAGCACCCCGTGGAATGGACTGATACGGTGCCGGTCCCGGGCAGAGCGGCCGAGACGCAGGAAACTGTCCCGGACGAGAACAGGCGCATCGAGCGCCTGCGGGCTTTGGGCTATCTGGACTGATTGCTGCGCTCACCCGTGACCTCGACGATGACGGCTTTGACCTCCCCGTATGGTCCAAATACTCAACTGGCTGTGAAATCACTCGATGCGCAGCAACGTACAGCCCTGGCAGATCCTACTCACCGCACTTGCCCGCTGGCTCAAATCGACAAACCACGACGGCGTCTGGCCGTGCAGGGCAAGGCT
>CBDUYA010000269.1:0-4573 GCA_965371335.1 uncultured bacterium
GACGGCGCGCCCGTACCCCTGCTCGGAGTTGCAGATGATACCGACGTTGGCGCCCGCCACCGTGCCGACATCGAGGCAGCGGGTGCGGCGGACGAAGCGCTCGCTGGTGTCCTCGTTCTGACGGTTCAGGCCGCCCTCGTTGAAGTCGGCCGAGGCGGTGATGGCCGCCAGGGCGAGCGACGAGGAGATGCGGGCGACGCGGTTGGCATCGACGCGCGCGCCGGTCGGGTAGAAGCCCTGTCCGAAGTAGTCGTTGACGATGGCGACGAGACCGGTGACGTAGGCGGCCGAGTAGGAGGTCCCGAAGTTCGCTTCGTCGAGCTCCGCTTCGACCGGCGCCAGGTTGTCGTTGTCACGGCTGCGGAACACGGCCACCGTCGCGGCCCGGGGATTGCCGATGAGATCGAAGTTCGGGGCGGTGATCTTCGGCGACATGCGGAGCGACTGCGGGCTGGCGGGACCGCGCGAGGAGTAACGGGTGATCGCACCCTCGCAGTCGGACACACCGAAGATGGTGAAGCAGTCACCGGTCGAGCCGCCGACCGCCAGGATGTTCTTGGCGGTGGCCGGCGCCGCGGTCTGGATGTCGACGGGAGCGTTGCCGTCGTCGTCCAGGTTGGTGCCGTTGAAGAAGTCGGGGAAGATGTTAATCGCCAGGGCGAGACGGTTGTTCCCGACCAGCCCGCCGTTGTTGCCGACCGGCATCACGACCAGGACGTCGCGGTTGTTCCAGGCGAAGGTGTCGAGATCGACCGCCGCGTCGTTGTACGTCCCGTTGCTCAGCAGGAACTGCTCGTTGGAGAAGTTGTCCGGATGACCGAACGGCAGGATGGTGACGTGGACCTGGTCACCCTGCGCATTGGCGAGCACCTCATTGAGGCGGACGCCGAGATCGACCGGATCGACGTCGCCACCCTTCTCGACGAGCGAGTTGATGGTGCAACGGGCGGGGCCGGCGACGTCCGACAGGAGAATCCTGGCGCCCGGCGCGATCCCGTCCATCACCTCTTCGCGGGGGGCGCCCGAACCTCCGATGCCACCCTTGGTCAGGAAGAACCCGAGCTCGCTCGGCGCCGCAGCGATGGCACCCGCCACGACGTTGCCGTGCGTTCCGGCGCCGGACAGCGGCGCATCGCAGGTAATTCCGGTGTCCTGGACGGCGATAATGCCGTGAACCTTGCGGTGCGACGGGCCGATCGGACGATCCGGAACGTCGCAGTCGAAACCGTTGCCGCACGGCTCGCCGACCCGACCGACGTCGCAGACCCCGGTGGAGGTGTCACAGCTCCCCAGGTCGAACACGGTGACGGTCTGCGTGGCGGTCTGGGAGAAGCTCACGTTGTCGTAGCTGATGCCGTTATCGATGACCGACACGATCTGGGGCGGCACGGCCGGATCGCCGTTGTTCACCCGCGGTCCGTCGCAGTCGCGGTTGGCCGAGCAGGACTTGCCGGCCTCGGTCGGCGGGTCGGTGCACTCGCCAGAACCGGTGTCGCAGACGCCGTTGTCGGCCCAGCCGCCACCGTCGACGCCCGCATCGTTGAACGGCAGGATGCCGAGGCTGTCTTCCGCCGACCCCATCTGGGTGGTGAAGGTCGACTCGGAATTGCTCGCCATGTAGTCGCGTTCCGGCGCGATGTGCAGGATCTCCGGCACCGCCGCCAGCTTGTCGAGATGCTTGTGGTTGATCCGCAGGGTGTACCCGGAGCCGAACTCGAGGGCGGTCAGCTCGCTCACGCCCGGCGTGTTCGCGATCCGGTTGCGCAGGGCCGGCCCGTCGAGGCCCGGCACGATCGTCAGGCTGGCCCGGATATCGGGATTGTTCGCCTCGTTCCTGTTGATCTGCGGCCGCACGCCGTAATCGAGAGCGATCTTGTTGTATGGCTCGAACGCCCGGGTGCGCGCCACGTCCGGATTGGAGCGCAGAGACTGCACCTGATTGGCGTTCACGTACAGCAGGATGGTCCGCTCCGGCAGCATGCCGGCCAGACGGCCATGGCTGGTCACCGAGGAGAGCACCGCGTTGAGGCCGCGCGAGGCGATCGCCTCGGCGCTCAACTGCACGTAGTTCAGCCCGGCGCGCACGGTGCCGCGCTCGGTCTTCTGGGCCACACCCTTGGCGGTGCGCAGTCCGGACGGCACCCGGCCGATCAGCGCGTCCTGCTCGACGTCCCAGGCGACATGTCCCAGGTTCGTCAGCAGCATGCCGCGACCGGCGTCGCCGCTGAGCACCCGCGCCTTGAGCGGGCCGCCGAACGGCGCGAACTCGGGCGAGGACGGAAAGGCCTTGGGAAGCTGAACGCCCATGAGATGCCGGGTGATCCGCTCCTCTAGGGCCGCCTCGAAATCGCTGAGGTCAGCCCCGACGGACGATTTCATTTGGACTTTGTTGGCCCAGATCATGACTGCCGGCGTGGCCATCAGCAAGGCGAGGCCAAGGGCGACCAGAATGCGGGTGCGCTTCGCGGGTGCGAAGAATGCTTTCATGTTCTCCTCCTCGGTGGACGAGATGTTGCGAGTAAAAAGCGCCAAAGGGTTAAATCTCCAGCGATGGAAACCTCGCAAACCACCTGAAAACCAAGCGGTTGCGGCGCTCCCAAGCCCAAAACAAGTAAAACCTGATGACCTTTTGCAGCTCTATTCGGCAATAGATTCGGCGAACTCGGCGATCGAACATTTCGGTCGCCGCGTGCCCATATACTGTCAAGGGTCGGGTGAGTCAAGAAAAACTTGTACTCGAAACGGCCCCTGCAAGGGCTTTTCCGGCGTCCAGGGTGCAGGAAACCGGGCGCACCCCGCGGCTACTTCCAGAGACGCCCCTGGGGGCGGTGGTCCGCCATTCCGAGGTGCTCGATGGCGCGTGGCGTGATGCGCCGGCCGCGCGCCGTCCGCTCGAGAAACCCGATCTGCAGCAGGTACGGCTCGTAGATCTCCTCCAGGGTGTCAGGCTCCTCTCCCAAGGCGGCGGCGATGGTGTTGACGCCGACCGGGCCGTTGTCGAATTTCTCATAGATAGTTAAAAGAAGCCGCCTGTCCAGACGATCGAGGCCGTACTTGTCGACCTCCAGCCGCTCCAGGTAACGCTCAGCGACCGCTTCCCCGATGCGGCCGTCCCCCTCCACCTGCACGAAGTCGCGCACCCGGCGCAGCAGGCGGTTGGCGATGCGCGGCGTGCCGCGGGCGCGCCGGGCGATCGCCGCCGCCCCCTCCCCATCGACCGCCACCCCGAGCACGCCGGCGGAGCGTTGCACGATGCGCACCAGGTCGGGCACCGGGTAGAAGTCGAGATGGTGGACGATGCCGAAGCGGTCGCGCAGCGGGGCGGTGATGAGGCCGAACCGGGTGGTCGCCCCGATCAGGGTGAAGCGGGGCAGGTCGATCTTGACCGTGCGCGCTCCCGGTCCCTGGCCGATGACGACGTCGATCTTGAAGTCCTCCATCGCCTGGTAGAGGATCTCCTCGAGCGCCGGATGCAGGCGGTGGATCTCGTCGATGAACAGGACGCCGACCCCCTCCAGCCCGGTCAGGATCGCCGCCAGGTCGCCGGCCCGCTCGAGAGCCGGCCCGGAGGTGCTGCGGATCGTGGTGTCCATCTCGTGGGCGAGGATGTGGGCGATGGTGGTCTTGCCGAGTCCGGGGGGACCGTAGACCATCACATGGTCGAGAGGTTCGCCCCGCTCGCGGGCGGCGGCGATGAAGACCTTCAGGTTGGCCTTCATCCTCTCCTGGCCGATGTACTCCCCCAGCAAACGTGGCCGGAGCGAGGTCTCTTCGACCTTCTCCACTTCGTATGACGCCGGATCGAGCAGTCGATCGGGCGGCGCCAGCGCGCCCCCACCGGCCGCAGATTCGTCCCTCTGATCCATCCCGCTCCCCTGCTCAGCGCCACTGCCGGCCTGCCCTGGGGCCGCTCCGGCGACCGTTGCATTGTAGCCGAGGTCGGCGCGCCCCTGCTGCGACTTGACGATCGTCGCGCTGACCGCAGCCCGCATTGCTCACCGGGGTCGGTCGCGGGACCGCGCCGATGGCCGTCATGAGGGGGCGCTCAGCGCACCAGCAGCCGCAGGGTCTGCTTGAGCAGGGCCTCGAACGTTGTCCCCTCCGGGCCGGCGGAGGACGTCATCACCCGCCGGACCGCGGCGGACGACACCCGGTCGTTGTAGCCGAGGTTGGTCAACGCCGAGATCACATCTTCCCGCAGAGCGGCCCTGCTCGCTGCGCCGCCCGCGACCCCGCCCGGAGCGCCGGCGGCCCCGAGGGAGGCGAGCCGATCGCCGATCTCGAGCAGCACCCGCTCGGAGGTTTTTCTGCCGATCCCCGGCACCGAAGCGAGGCGCCGGGCATCGCGCGCCTCGCCCACCTCGATCAGGCCGTCGGCGCCGAGACCGGACAACGCCGCGATCGCCAGGCGCGGGCCGACGCCGTTGACGGCGATCAGGCAGGTGAAGATCTCCTTCTCCCGCCGGTCGGTGAAGCCGAACAGCGCCAGCACATCCTCGCGGACATGAGTATAGATATACAGGTCGGCCGGCTCCCCCGGCTCCCCCAGACGCTCGTAGGTTCCGAGGGTGAG
>CBDUYA010000270.1:0-4464 GCA_965371335.1 uncultured bacterium
GTTAAAGGATGAGGTGCGCTCCCTGATGCGCAAGATGCCGCTCGGTGAGCCGGCCGGCGAGCTGGCCAAGCGGCTCGAGCGATGCCTGAAGGATGTGGTGGTGCCGGGCGGCCTGTTCCAGGCGCTCGGCTTCCAGTACTTCGGGCCGATCGACGGGCACGATTTGTCCGAGCTGATCCCGGTTCTGGAGAACCTGAAGGAGGTCAAGGGGCCCCGCCTCCTGCACGTGATCACCAAGAAGGGGAAAGGATATTCGTTCGCGGAGGAGGACTCCTGCGTGTTCCACGGGGTGTCGGCGTTTGACCCGGCGTCCGGAGTCATGGCCTCCTCCAAGCAGGTCAAGGCACCCGACTACAACAATGTCTTCGCGCACGGGATCGACCGGCTCGCGGCGGAGAACGACCGCGTGGTAGCAATCACGGCCGCCATGTCGGACGGGACCGGGCTGGTGAAGTTCAGGGAGGAGCATCCCGACCGCCTGTTCGACGTCGGCATTGCCGAGGCCTATGGCGTGACCTTCGCAGCGGGCTTGGCGATCTCTGGCATGCGCCCCGTCGTGGCGATCTACTCGACGTTCCTGCAGCGCGCCTATGATCAGATCATTCACGACGTCGGCGTGCAGAGCCTTCCGGTCGTCTTCTGTCTCGATCGGGCTGGCCTCGTCGGGGCGGACGGCCCCACTCACCACGGCGTGTTCGATCTCTCCTATCTGCGGGCCGTGCCGAACATGGTGATTGCGGCGCCGAAGGACGGAGACGAGCTGTGCGACCTGCTGAAGACGGCCGTGGTGCAGGAATCCCGGCCGTTCGCCATCCGCTATCCGAAACGCTGCAGCCGGAGCTTCACCCCCGAACGATCCCTCCAGTCGATCCCGATCGGGAGCTGGGAGGAGCTGCACGAAGGTCAGGAAGGCTGCCTGCTCGCCGTGGGGACGATGGTGGAGGCGGCGGAGGCGGTGCGCGAAGATCTTCTCGAAGCCGGTCTCTCCGTCGGCGTGATCAACTGCCGCTTCGTCAAGCCACTCGACGAAGAGATGCTGCGGCGCCTGGCGTCGCGTTACCCGGTGCTGATCACCGTCGAGGAGAATACTCTGCGGGGCGGGTTCGGAAGCGGTGTCGCGGAGTTCTTCACCGAATCGGAGACGGAGGTCGGCGCACTTCATCACTGCGGAGTTCCCGACCGGTTCATCACCCACGGCTCCATGCCGCAGCTGCTCGAAGAGGTCGGATTGTCACCGGCGCGGCTGGCTGATCGCGTCCGGCGGATTCTGCGGGGGCGGGCGTGAGCGGAACGCTGCGGCTCACCGTCGCAGCGGGCGAGCTGTCGGGACTGGAAGCCGACCTCGGTATTATCGGGAAGTTTGAGGACGATTCGGCTCCCGGAGGCCCGGGCGGCAAGGCGCTCATCGAGCGCCTCGGTGAAATCGCCCGTCAGGATCGATTCCAGGGACGTCTCGGCAAGAGCCTGCTGTGGCATGCACCGCCTGACGACGACCTGCGTTGCCGGCGCTTTCTGCTGCTCGGACTCGGCCCGCGTAAGGAGTACTCGCTGGAGCGCTACCGGCGCTGTCTCGGGAACGCCCTCGTCGAGGCGGACAGGCTGGGAGCGGCACGCGCCGCCGTCGCCCTCCCTCCCGATGATTCCGGCTCACCCGGGGCACGCGAGATCGGAGTGGCCGTCGCCGAGGGAGCGTTGCTCGGAACCTATCGATTCGACCGCTATCGCAGCGAGCCGCGGGCCGGCCGGCGCCATCTACGCGAAGTGTCGGTCGCGGCCGGCAGCGCTGCGGTCGCGGAGATCAGGGCTGGTCTGGAGCACGGAGAGCGAACCGCCGCGGCGACCTGCTTCGCCCGCGACCTGGTGAATGAGCCGGCCGGGTCACTCTCCCCGCCGCGCATGACCGAAATCGCCCGAGAAGTCGCCGGCCGTCACAGCAGCATCGAGTTCAAGGTATTCGGTGCCGATGAGATGCGCCGCATGGGGATGGGAGGAATCCTCGGCGTGTCGCAGGGCTCCCATCACCCTCCCCAGCTGATCCGGCTGCACTACCGCCCCGAGGGAAAGGCGGCCGGGAAAGTGGCGCTGATCGGCAAGGGGCTGACTTTTGATTCCGGTGGCCTGTCGATCAAGAGCTCCGAGGGGATGGAGACGATGAAATGTGATATGGCGGGATCGGCGGCGGTGCTGGCCGCCCTGTCGAGCCTGCCGGAGCTCGCGCCGTCCGTGGAGGTCATTGGTCTTCTCGGCATGGCGGAGAATATGCCGGGGGGGGGAGCGATCCGGCCCGGAGATGTCCTCAAGATCATGAATGGCAAGACGGTGGAGGTGCGCAACACCGATGCCGAGGGAAGGCTGGTGCTGGCCGACTGCCTGTCGTATGTGTCGACGCTGGAGGGCGTCGAGGAGGCGATCGACCTCGCGACCTTGACCGGTGCCTGCGTGGTGGCCCTCGGGCCGATGACCAGCGGAGTCATGGGGAACGATCGCGCTCTGGTCGCCGCTATCCTCAAGGCGGCCGGTGATGCCGGAGAGAAGGTGTGGGAGCTGCCGCTCTATCCGGAGTACCGTGAACATATCCGCAGTGACATCGCCGATGTGAAGAATACCGGCATCCGCTGGGGAGGAGCGATCACCGCGGGTCTCTTCCTGCAGGAGTTCGTCCGCCCCGACATGGCATGGGCCCATCTCGATATCGCGGGGCCGGCGTTCGGCGACAAAGAGTACTCCTACATCGGGAAGGGCGGGACCGGCGCTGGCGTTCGTACGCTGATCCGGTATCTGACGGACCGGGCCGCCTGAGGCGGGAAGCCTCTCACTGCCCGGCGCGTGCGAGGGAGTATGGGACACCGAGAGCACCGGCGCGCCGGACCCTCCTCGGTTCCGTGTGCCGTCCTCACCGTCAGCGACACCCGCAGCACTACGACCGACACCAGCGGACGCTTTCTGTGCGATGCCCTCCGCAGGGCGGGACATCCCCTGGTCGACTACCGCATCCTGAAAGATGAGCCGCGGCGCATCATGGCGCACCTGCGCCGACTGGCGGCCCGCGGCGAGGCCCGCATCGCACTGTTGACGGGTGGCACCGGCATCGGCCCCAGGGATGCGACCTACGAGGCTCTCGAGCGCCTGCTCGAGAAACGACTCGCAGGCTTCGGCGAGATTTTTCGCGCCCTCAGCTATCGCCAGATCGGATCGTCCGCGATGCTGAGCCGCGCCACGGCCGGGACCTACCGGGGGCTGTTCATCTTCTCGATGCCAGGCTCGGAAAAGGCGGTACGCCTCGCCATGCGCCGGCTGATCCTTCCCGAGATGCCGCACCTCGCGGGGTTGATCGAGAGGTGACGGGTACGCCGCGCCCTTTGCCTTGACTTCCCCCGGAGCGTGGCCTATATTCGGCCGCTCTACTGAGCATGAATAGTGCGGACAGGTCCCGCGCGGACCGTCGACTCGAGGAGACCGGGACGGTGGGTTCGAAGCTGTACCCGACGAAACTGACCATCGATCAGAGCGCCTATGTTGCTCCCGATGTGAGTCTGGCGGGCGAAGTCACCATCGGCGCCCACGCCTCGATCTGGTTTCAGGCAGTGCTGCGGGGTGACCTGGCGCCGATCGTGATCGGCGACGACAGCAACGTTCAGGACGGATGCGTGGTTCACGTCGACGAGAATCTCCCGGCGATCATCGGCGCGCGCGTGACGGTCGGGCATGGCGCCATCGTTCACGGAGCCGTGATCGAAGATGACTGCCTCATCGCCATGCGCGCGGTGGTGCTCAACGGTTGCAAGGTCGCGAAAAACTGCCTGATTGGAGCCGGCGCGGTGCTCACCGAGAACACCTCGGTGCCGGAAGGGTCGCTCGTTCTGGGGGTGCCAGGGAAGGTCATCCGGCCTCTGCGCGCGGAGGAGATCGAACGCGTACACGCCAACGCCAGATCCTATCTGCAGCTGGCAGGTGCGTATCGGGCGGGTACGCTGCGTCCGGTGGAGGTGGGGAGATGACGCGCCGCGATCGGGAGTTCATCGGGGATGCGGCCCGCAGGCTGAAGCCGGTGCTGGAGCAGGCGCGGACGGTGGCGCTCTGCACGCACGTCAATCCGGACGGCGACGGAATCGGTGCGGAGATCTGCCTTCACAGGTATCTCCGGTCGATCGACGTCGAATCCAGAATCATCAACACCGAAGCGCTGCCGCTTCGTTACCGATTTCTCGATTCTGACGGGGCGGTCGAAGTCTACGGGTGCGCGACGCACGCGCTTCTCTCGGGCGACTGCTGCGCTCGACTGGAAGCGGCCCCGTTCACCGAGGTGTGTGTCACGAACACGGTTGCGATTCCGGCGGAGCGCCGGATCGACAACCTCAAGATTCTTTCGATCGGCGATCTTCTCGCCAAAGCGATCACATACAATCACGACTATCAATCGGTCTCGTCGCTTTTTCCCGATTGATCCGGGATCGACGAGCAGTC
>CBDUYA010000271.1:0-4413 GCA_965371335.1 uncultured bacterium
GCACCCGCCAGCAATCCATAGCCGAACAGAGCTCCCAGCCCGACCAGAGGAACGGCGGTCAACAGGAGCGTGGCGCGGCCGGAGGTCCGCGCACCCATGACGTTCGCCGTCGTCAGCAGCAGGACCAGCAGCGCCGCCATGATCCGCTGCGCCGCCTCCGCCTCGGGAATCAGCCCCGGAAGCGCTTGGCGAAGATGGTCGATCGCGACACCGGCCATGACCGCGGTCGCGGCGGAGAAGGTCAGCATGAAGCCGGCCCACCCGGTGAGGAATCCCCACAGGTGGCCGAACGCCGCTGAGAGGTACTGGTAGTCTCCTCCGGCGCGGGGTATCCGCGCACCGAGCTCCGCGTAGACCGCCGCCCCCGCCAATGCCAGGAGGCCGCCGCCGCACCAGGCGGCGATCTGCCAGACGGCGCCCGGCAGATGCGCCGCCACCAGGCCCGGCGTGACGAAGATGCCGGCGCCGATCATGTTGCCCGCGACCAGGAAGCCGGCATCGCCGGCCCCCAGCACCCGCTTCAGCGCCATCGGTCGATTCGCTCCCCGCCGCATGCTACCCCGGATGAACCGCCGGTGCGTCGCCCGGCGGTGGAGCGGGCCGGATCCGCGGTCGCCGCAGAACCCCGGTGAGGAATGCGGGCTAGAATCAGCTCTGTGGCGACTCAGGGGATGACGAGGAAGCGGTTTCTGATCTTTCTGGCGATCGCCGGCAGCGCCGCGATCGCCGTCGCGACGCCCTTCCTCAAGACGGCGATCGAGAAGCGCCTGCTCGTCTACCTCGCGAGCAGGGCGTCGGGGCTGACGTCGATTCCGGTGTCGATCGAGGCGCTTCACCTCTCCCTGATCCCCGTCGGGCTGCAGATCGAAACCGTGCGCCTGGATGACGACGGCTCCTCCCCCGCGCCGCTGGCCGGATGGGTCGAGCGGATCGAGGTGTGGGGCGGTCCACTCAGCCTGCTCGGCCTGTGGCCGGGGATCGTCGAGATCGATGTGACCCGTCCGCGATTCAGGGCGGTTCTCGATGGCGGTGACGACGAAGCGGGCGGCGGCGCCGGCTGGGACGTCGTGACCGGCGCGCTGGCCGCCACCCCCTTCGCGTGGAAGCTCTCCCTCGGCGACGGCGAGATCGATCTCGAGGCCGCCGGTCGCTACGGATTCAACCTCCGGGGGATCGAGGTGGAGATGCAGTCGCGCCGAACCTACGGCGCCATGGGTGGGCGGATCGGCTTCACGCAAGGCGCTGTCCGCGGAGCGCCCGGATACTGGGAGGGACTGCGCGGCGAGGCGCAGATCGAGCTGACCAAGGAAGCGCTCACCATCGATCCCCTCTCCCTCGACGCTCCCGGGTGGAGGATGACAGGGCGGGGGAGCGTGGCGGACGGATCGCCGCTCTCGGCGCGCGGCACGGTGCGGATCGAAGTGCGTCCCGAACTCCTGAACGATCTGCTTCCGGCCGGAGCGGTTCCCCGGGGAGCGCTGCGTGCCGACCTGGAAGGTGAATGGGGGGGCGAGGCGGCCTCGCTCACCGGCGCGATCGAGCTGGAGGGACTCCGGCTGTGGGACGTGCCGGTTGCCAACCTGCACGCGATGCTGCGCCTCGATGATGCGATTCATTTCGACGAGATACGCCTGGATCTTCTCGGAGGGCGGGGGACCGGGACGCTCGAAGTCGATACGCCGGCAGCGGAGGGGCCGTCGGCCCGGGCAGATGTCCGGCTCGAGTCGATCGATCTGGCGGCCCTTCTCGAACTCGTCGGATGGCGGGGGCCCGAGCTGAGCGGCACGTTGAGCTACGACGGTCGCCATGAGATCGCGGGGCTCGACCTGTCCGGCCTGAGCGGATCGGGCCGGCTGCAACTGCGCGGCCGCTATCAATCGCCCCGCGGTGGGGAGCTGCCGCTGGCGGCATCGGCCGTTGTGGAGACCGCCGGGACGACGCTGCGCCTAAGCGAGGGGACGCTGCAGGCAGGCTCGGCCCGGGCCGACTTTGGGGGAGAGTTCACGCTCGACGGGGGGCTGAATCTCCGGCTGAGCGGCGCCACCGGCGACCCTTCCGAGTTGCTGCTGTTCTTCCCGCCCCCGCCGGCCCCGGGGGGGCAGCAACCGGCGCGTCTGCGATCCGCGCCGCGCGGAGGGCGCGTGGTGCACGCGCTGCAACGCACCGGCATGGGCGGCCGGGCGGCGCGCCACGCCGCAGTGCGGGAGGAACAGAGCGCGGGGACCGCATCGCTCCAGCGCCTCGAAGCGCTGCTCGGCTCGCTTGGCGGCCGCTGGGAGTGGGATGGAGATCTGAGCTACGTCGCCGGCGACATGCGGTTCGAGGGAGAGCTGCGCGGCAGCGACCTGGTCTACCTGGGCCAGGCGCTCGGCGCGCTGCGGGCGAGCGTGACCTACGGTGGCGGCCTCCTGACCATCCACTCGGCGGCGCTGCTCCGACCGGCGGGTGGATCGATCCGCCTCGGCGGCCGCATCGGTCTCGGCGACGAGGGCGCCATCGCCCTCACCGGCGAGGTGGTCGATTTTCCCGCCGCACTCCTCCAGGCGATCGCCTCGCTCGATCTGCCGGTCGCCGGGGCGATCGGGGCATCGTTCGCGATCGCAGGAACCCGCGAGCATCCGGAGGTGCGTCTCCGTTTCGACACCGGAGCGCTGGCGGTGGCGGGCGTTCCACTGCAGGCGGTCCGGGGTGACATGACGTTCACGCCGGAGCGCATCACGATCGAGTCGCTCCGTCTCGAGATCGGCGGTGGAGAAATCGACATCACGGGCGGACTCCCCCTGGGCACTGGGCGATCCGCGGGGCGGTCCGCGGGACAGGAAGAGGGGGGCGCTCCGCCGGCACGCCTCGACCTGGTGGCGCGGGATATCGATCTGTCGAGCCTGGCGCCGGGGCTCGGGGATCTGCCGCTGGCGGGGCGCGCCGAGGCCAGCGGGACGATCAGCGGCTCGCTCGAGGCGCCGCTCGGTCGCCTCACGGCCAGCTTCGCCGATCTCCGCATCCAGGATCGTCTGATCGGCGCCGGATCGATCAAGGCGCGCCTCGATCCACAGCGCCTCTCGATCGAAGGGGAGATCCCGGCGCGGATGTTCACCGTGCGGGGGGGCGTCGACCTGGACGAATCCGGACGCTTCGATCTGCGGGGCAGCCTCGATGAGACGCTGATCGGCGGGGAGGAGGTCTACGACGGGGCGCCCGAGGGAAGCCGTCTCGTCGCCTCGGGCGAGGTGTCGATCTCCGGCGCGCTCCGCGGAGCGGCCGGAGTGACGGCGGCGATGGAGTTGTCGACCGTGCGATTGTCACTGACGGGGTTCGAGGTCGCCAACAGCGCTCCAGTGATTCTCCGGCTGCAGGATCAGGTGCTGCGGCTCGAACCGGTGCGGCTGGTCGGCACCGGGACGAGTATCGACCTGCAGGGTGAGCTCGGTCTCGGCGCCGGGGGGACGGTCGACGCCTCGGCGCGCGGCAATTTCGACCTGACCCTCCTGCGGACCGTCGCCCGGCAGATCCAGGCCGCCGGACAGGGGGAAGTCGAGGTGACGCTGCGCGGTGCACGCGGGTCGCCCGATCTGCGGGGCGATCTGAGGATCGCCGCCGAGCGGGTTCGCTACACCGGCGTGCGGATCCCGATCGACGATCTCAATGCCCACCTGGTGTTCGAAGGGGACGAAGTGCGCATCGAGGAACTCCACTTCCTCACCGGTGGCGGACCGATCGAGGGGAGCGGCGCGCTGATCCTCGGCGATGCGGAAGGCAGTGGCGGCCTCGGTGCGATCCGCACCGGTTCACTCCGGTTGCGGGGTGAGAACGCCAGGACGAGCGTGCCGGAAGGGTTTCAGTCGGTCTCCGATCTCGACCTGGAGCTGACGATCGATGCAGCCGGCGCCACGCTGAGCGGCAGGGTCGACCTGGTGCGTGGCATCTACAGCAGGGATTTCCAGATCGAGTCGTCGCTGAGGCGCGGCGACCAGCCGGCGCTCCCCGAGTTGCCACCGCTCGCCGGCCTGCTGGGCGAGGTGAAGCTCGACTGCACGTTGAACGTGGCCGATGAGGTCGGTCTGCGCAACGATCTCGGGCGCATCGACGGGGAGGGGATGCTGCGGGTGGCGGGGACGGTGGCCCGGCCGACGCTGTCCGGGCGCCTGACCGCCATCGAAGGGGGCCAGGTCACGCTGCGCAGCGTGGTCTATCGCGTCACGCAGGGGACGCTCGACTTCGACGACCCGCTCACCCTCCACCCGACGTTCGAGATCCGCGCCGAAACGTCGGTGGATGAGTACCAGATCAGCCTGGGGATCGAGGGCAAGGCGGACAACTTCAAGTTCGAGCTGACCAGCAATCCCCCCCTCCCGGAGCAGGACATCGTCGCGCTCCTGGTGACCGGCCGGACCCTCGGCACCCTCGGATCGCCGG
>CBDUYA010000272.1:0-4377 GCA_965371335.1 uncultured bacterium
CTGTCAATGGCCGCCACGGCGGCGAAAAAGCGATCGCAGCCGGTGCAGGGCGCCGCCGCGGGGCGGCTCCGGAGCCTCCGCCACCTGGACCTCCTCTCCATCCAGGATGGCCCGCGGGGTCTCCTCCACCATCCGCCGTGCCGCCACCTCCCCCACCACCGCCGCGGCCGCGCGCACCGACTCTGACAGGATCGGCGGCCGGTATTTTACATCGTGGCTGTCGCTGGCCAGCACATGGACCAGGCGGCGCTCCAGCATGCGGGTGGCGAATTTCCGCGCCTTGTCGCCGAAACGCCCGGTCACGGAATTCCCGGTGACCTGGGTGAGCGCCCCGAGCCTCACCGAGGCGGCCACGCGCTCGATATCTTCGAGGAAGTAGGCGATGCGCTCCGGGTGGGCGAGCAGCGGCGTCAGGCCGAGCAGGCGAAGCTGGAAGATCGTGTCGTCCACCCCGAGCGGAATCTGCTGGTAGGGCAGCTCCAGCAGGACATAGCGGCCCCCATCGCCGACCGTCATCAGCTTGCCGGCGCGGGCCCGCTGCACGACATCTCCGCTGAAGAAGACCTCGGCCCCCGGGAGCAACGTGACCGCTTCGGCTTCGTCTCCCTGCTGCGCCTCGCGCACCATGGCGACGCGCTCCAGGATCGTCTCCCGCGAATTGTCGTAGACCCCCGGCTTCATGTGTGGCGTGGCGGTCACCGTCCGCACCCCGTCGCGAGCGGCGATGCGGAGAAACTCGAGCGTCTCCTCCAGCTCTTTCGCTCCATCGTCGATGCCGGGCAGGAGGTGGTTGTGCAGATCGATCACAGCTCCTCCTTGAGCGGCCGGGAGAGCAGGTCCCGGACCGCATCCCGCACCGGCCGGCCCTCGAACAGAATCTCGTGAACCTTGCCGGCGATCGGCATGTCGACACGCCGCTCCGCCGCCAGGGCCACCACCGCCCGGGTGGTGGCCACCCCTTCGGCCACCATCCGCATCCCGCCCAGCACCTCATCGAGGCTGCGGCCCCGGCCGACGGCCATGCCAACCGAACGATTGCGGCTGAGGGCGCCGGTGCAGGTCAGAATGAGGTCCCCGGCGCCGGCCAGCCCGGCGAAGGTCGCCACCTTGCCGCCGAGAGCGGTCCCCAGCCGCGCGATCTCCGCCAGTCCCCGGGTGATCAACGCGGCGCGCGTGTTGTCCCCCAGCCCTATCCCCTCGACGATCCCGGTGGCAATCGCCATGACGTTCTTCAGGGCGCCTCCCAGTTCGACGCCGATCAGATCGCTGTTCCGGTAGACGCGCAGATTGTCCGCCGACAGCACCCCCTGCACCCGTTTCGTGGCCGCGGCACTCTGACCGGCGACCACCACCGCCGTCGGGTCGCCGCGCGCCACCTCGGCGGCGAAACTCGGCCCGGAGAGGACCGTGCAGCGGGGCATCGCCTCGCCGCCGAGTTCCTGCGCCAGGACTTCGGAGAGTCGCAGCCGCGTGCTCTGCTCGATTCCTTTCGAGGCGATCACGATGTCAGCGTCCGGATCGAGTAATGGCGCCGCCTGCCGGAAGATCGCGCGGCTCGCCTGCGCCGGCACCACGAAGAGGACGGTCGGGGCATGGCGCAGCGCATCGCCGAGGTTGCCGGTCACCTCGAGTCTCTCCGGCAGCCGCTGGCCGGGCAGGTAGGCGGCGTTCTCCCGGCGCGCCTGCAGATCGGCGGCGCGCTCCCCGCGCGCCCAGAGCACACCGGGGGTCCCGTTGCGGGCCAGATGAATCGCCAGGGCGGTGCCCCAGCTTCCCGCTCCGATCACGGCAACCCGATTCATCGTTTCTCCCCGGCGCCCAGCCGATCTTCCCTGCCGCTCAGCATACGCGCGATGTTCCCCCGGTGGCGGACAATCACCAGCCCGGCGAGGAGGAGCGCCAGGAGGACCAGGCTCGGATCGCCCTCGAGGAGCCACATCGCGGGCGGCATGGCGGCGGAGGCGAGGACCGAACCGAGCGCCACCATGCGGCTGATGGCGACCGTCACGATGAACACCACCAGACAGAGAACGAGCACCAGCGGCGCCAGAGTGCCGAGCACGCCGGCGCCGGTCGCCACTCCCTTCCCGCCGCGAAATGCCAGAAACGGTGAGAAGTTGTGGCCGAGCACCGCCAGGCCTCCGGCCATCGCCTGCGCCGCCGTCGCCTCCGCTCCGTACAGGTGCCGGGCCAGCAGCACGACCGCCACGCCCTTGGCCGCATCGAGAAGCAGGGCGGTGACGCCGATGCTGTAGCCGAGCGCGCGCGCCACGTTGGTCGCTCCCACATTGCCGCTGCCGACGTTGCGGATATCGAGCCCGCCAAACAAACGGGCGAGGATCCAGGAGAACGGGATCGCGCCGAGGAAGAAAGCCCCCGCCCCGGCGAGAATCATCGCTCCAGCCGTCATCGGTCGCTCCCTCCCGCCAGCTCCCACGTGGCGAGCTTGCGATAGGCCGCGCCACCCGGCCCGAGCTGGCTTTGATACAGATGATACCGGTCGACGGCGAGCTCACCGAGGGACACCTCCGACAGGCGGGCCAGGCCGCCCCGCCAGTCACCCCGCTGCGCCCCGCGGACCCGTGCCACGGTGAGATGCGGGTTGAAGGGCCGCACCTCCGGGGCCAGTCCGCAGCCGACCAGCGCCGCCTCGACCGCGGCCGCCAGCCGGGTCGCGGCGTCCAGCTCTCCCTCCAGGGCGACCCAGAGGACACGCGGCACTCCCCGCTCCGGGAAGACGCCGAGCCCGGACGCGCGCAGCGTGAAGCGTGGGAGGGAGGCGTCGGCCGGTGCGGCGAGGGCGGCGCGGATGCTTTCCAGGCTCTCCTGTCCGACCTCACCGATGAAGCGCAGCGTGAGATGAATCCCGGCCGGGCCGACCGGACGGAGGGCGAGAGGGACGTCACGCAGGCGCTCCTGCAGTTCGACGAGCCGCTGGCGCAGCTCCGCCGGTACCTCGGCGGCCACGAACAGCCTCATTCCGGCTCTCCCAGCAGGGCGCGGCGCAACTGGTCGAGCGCCATGTGCGTGGCCCGCGCCCGCACGCCGGCCCGGTCGCCCGGCAGTCGCACCGTCCGCGCCCGCGCCACGTCCGGACCCGACAGGGCGATGACGACCGTGCCGGGAGGGCGATCGGGGCCGCCGCCATCCGGCCCGGCGTAGCCGCTCGCCGCCACTCCCCAGTCGGCGCCGAGCCGCGCCCTCACCCCGGCCGCCATCTGCGCCGCCACCTCCTCACTCACCGCCGTATGGCGTTCGAGCGTCTCCCGGCCGACACCGAGCAGGCCGATCTTCACCTGGCCGGCGTAGCTGACGATCGCGCCGGTAAAATACCGGGACGCCCCCGGCACCTCGGTAATGCGCCGCGCCAGCGCCCCGCCGGTCAGCGATTCCGCCACTGCCAGAGTTTCCTTTCTCTCCACCAGCAGGCGTCCGACCGTCCCTTCCAGTGTGTCGTCGTCGCAGCCGAACAGGTGAACGCCGAGGATCCGTCTCACCTCCCGTTCCACCGGCGGGATGGCGATCGGCGCCGCCCCGCCACCGACCCGTTCCTTGAGGTGGATTTCGATCTGTCCGGTCCCTGCCAGAATAGTCCAGCCGAGCGCCGGCGCATTTTTCTGTATCCCGGTCAGACGCCGGTCGACCTCCGATTCGGTCAATCCGGTGATCTTGAGAACCCGATAGACGTGGCGCTCGAGGGAAGGGCCGAGTCGCGGCAGAAGCTCCTCGTCGGTCATCGTCCGCATTTCGCCCGGCACCCCCGGCAACAGGGCGATCACCCTGCCCGCAGAGCGGATCAGCAGTCCGGGCGCGGTCCCCAGACGGTTCGGCAGCACCTCGGCGCCGCGTGGCACCTCGGCCTGCCGGCGGTTCGACGGCGGCATCGCCAGACCATGCCGGCGGAACCGCACCTCGAGGCCGGCGGCGATCGCCACATCCTCGATCAACGGGAGGTCGAGGACTTTTGAGATCGCTTCCCGGGTGCGATCATCGACCGTCGGACCGAGCCCCCCGGTCGCCAGAATGAGGTCCGATCGGGCCAGCGCCACGCGAAACGCGGCGCACAGATCGGGGTCGTCATCTCCGACCAGGGTGCGGAAGCGCACCGCGACGCCCCGTTCTCCGAGCCGCCGGGCCAGGAAGGAGCCATTCGTGTCGAGCCGCCACGGCTCGAGCAGTTCGGAACCGATGGCCAGCAGCTCGGCCCGCGGGGAGCTCATGCCCCCGGCCCGAGGCGGCGGATCGCCGCCTCCATCGCCTGAGCGAACCCGCGCAGGCTGTTGCGGTCGCGCTTCATCCCGTCCCTCCGGTAGCGCAGCGGCGGCCCGAAGCGCACGTCAACCTGGGCGGGCATCGGGAACCGGCCGCCGACCGGCA
>CBDUYA010000273.1:0-4362 GCA_965371335.1 uncultured bacterium
GCCGCGGTCGATCGTCCAGTCCTCCCGCATCTTGCGGATCATCAGCTTGCCGAGGGTGTAGTTGAGATAGCCGGGATCGTAGGTGCCGCGCGCCGCCTGCTGGCGGGCGTTGCCGGGATCGAGAAAGGCGACGCCGGCGAACAGCCGCTCCGATGCGGCGACCGTCATGCCGCCGGTGTGCAGGCCAATCGCCGACATGAAGCGGACGTTGCGGCGCAGTGCGTTCAGGAGTTGACCGATATGCATTTCCGGGTCGCCGCGGCCGAGGCCGGCCTCCCACATCATCTCCTCGGTGTAGTGCGCCCACCCTTCGGAGAAGGCGTAGCCGACGAACATCTGGCCGAAGCGCGAGGGCGACCGGTTGGCGTGCAGATACTGCAAGAAGTGGCCGGGCCACACCTCGTGCACGCTGATGAACAGCAGACGCGCTTCTCCCGGCACGTAGTCGGCCTGCTCGGCCTCCGTCCAGGACGGGTCGGGCGGGGCGATGTAGTAGACCGACGGCATCTCCCGCTCGTACGGCCCGGGGATGCTGATGTAGGCGGCGTTGGAGCGCCGGTGGGGAGGGGCGGTGTCGACCAGGGCACGCTCCGGGCCGGGGATGGTCAGCAGATCGGCCCGGCGCAGAAACTCTTCCAGCGACTCGAGCTGCCGGCGGGCGCCCGCGACGGCGCCCTCCGGCGGCTTGTTCGCCTGCGCCCTGGCGATGCAATCGCCGGTGGTCGCGCCGGGCGCGAACTCGGCGCAGGCTGCGTCGAGCGCCTGCCGGTTGCGGTCGATGTCGGCGCGGTTGATGGCGGCGAGGCGATCGAGCGGCAGATCGACACGCTCGGTCACCCGCAGCATCTCGCCGAACAGATCCGCGCCGAGAGCGAAATCGTCGGTCGCCTGCGGCCGCTGAGCTTCGAGCCAGGCGTCGAGCCCGCGCAGGGCGCGCACCGCCCCGGCGGACGCTTCCTTGTAGTTCGTGCGCAGCTTGCTGTCGGCGACCTCCGCGAAGACCGCCGGCACGTCGTCTTCCAGATACGATGCCAGGCCGCCGAACATGCTGCGACCGATGTCGATGTAGTTCGCCGGCAGAGGTGTACGCAGGTTGGCGCGGATTTGCCCGACCGCCTCCGGCACCGACTGCGCCCAGCGGGTGAACGACTGCATCCGGTTCGGCAGCGGGGCATAGGGCCGGCTCAGGTAGACGTTCGGATCGAGCCCGCGGCGATAGAAGACCGGATTGCGCTGCGGCCAGGCGGCGATGTCGAGCCAGAAGAGCCGCCCCTCCAGAACGGCGAGAAAATAATCCCGCTCGAAGCGCTGCTCCGGATCGAGTGTGCCGGCGTCGAACGCCAGCGCTTCCTCGCGGAAGCGCCGCAGCCGCTCGATCTCCCGGGCGAGGCCCGCCGCGCTCCAGTCGGGAAGCAGGCCGTCGAACTCGTGCCGCCCCTTGTCGACCGCCACGTCGGGGTTCGCCTTGAAGTGCGATGCGAGGAAGCGATCGACGAAGGCGCTCCAGTCGGGGGTCGACTCGCTCCCGGCACAGCCGGTCAAGGTGAGCAGCAGGGTGAAGAGTGCCGCAACGGGAAGATGGTTGCGCATCGTACGCTCCTCGCTCAGAACCGGCTGCGGATCGCCCAGAGATCCGGGAACAGCGGCTGGAAGAGAGACTTTCGCAGGTAGGCGACGCCGGGGGACCCGCCGGTGCCGGGCTGATCGCCGATGGTGCGCTCGACCATCTTGACGTGGCGGTAGCGCCACTCCTGCATCCCCTCGTCGAAGTCGGTCATCAATTCCAGCAGGATGCCGACCTCCGGCTGCGTGCGGTAGAGATCGAGCAGGGCGTTCTGGATCGCCTCATCGGCGACGCTCGGTTGCGTGACGTCGCGCGTCTTCAGGGCCGCCGGCACATCAACGCCGCGGGTGGCGAGGAAGTCGTAGAAGTGATCGACGAGCGACGGCTCGTTGAGGCGCTTCTCGAGACGCGCGTGCGCGGCGCTCCCGGGCGGCTGGTACTTCAGCATGTCGGCGCGCTTGTAGCCGAGCAGGAACTCCAGCTCGCGGAACTGCTCCGACTGGAAGCCGGAGGCGGTCTGCAGCCGGTCGCGGAACGCCATGAACGACATCGGGGTCATCGTCTCGAGAACGTCTAGCTGACCGACCAGCGTCTTGAGCACCATCCGGACCCGCTTGAACGAGGCGATCGCCCCGAACAGGTCGCCGCCGGTGAGGTCGTGGTTGATCTTGTCGAACTCGTGCAGCATCAGCTTGAACCAGAGCTCGTAGACCTGGTGGATGACGATGAACAGCATCTCATCGTGCTCGGGCGGATCCGATTCCCTCTTCTGCAATTTGAGGAGCTCGTCGATCTTCAGGTAGCTCGCGTAGGTCAGTTCCATGTCACCGTCCTGAGAAAAGCAGAAGCAGCATCAGCAACAACAGGCCGACGGCGCCGCCCAGGGTGCGCAGCAGGCGCCGCTGCCGCCGGGCGATGCGGAGCGCTTCGGCGTAGGGAATGCGGGTGAAGCTGATCATCATGTAGAGCGGCATGAAGCGGGAAGGCCACAGTCGATAGAGCGCCTTCTCCAAGCCCTTGCCAAGGCGGAAGGCGCGGGAGCCGGCATGGTCCCGCATCTCGCGGAAATTGGCGATGGAGATGTCGGCCAGCGCATCGGTGTTCTCCTTGCGCCGCGTCTCATAGGTGGAGAAGGCCCGCCCCCAGTCGGGCCCGAATTCCCTGAGGCACTCGTCGAGGACGACGCAGTCCTCGAACGAAGCGTTCGCTCCCTGGCCGTGGAACGGCACGACGGCGTGACAGGCGTCGCCCAGCAGCACCACCCGGTCGCGGTCGCGCCAGGGATTGCAGCGGATGGTGACCAGCGAGCCGACCGGGTTGCGGGCGTACTCGGCGGCAAGCTCCGGCATCAGCGGCGCCGCGTCCGGAAAGACATCGGCGAAGAAGCGCCTCACCGTGTCGTCGCCGCGCAGCGCCGCGAAGCTGTTGGGGCCGTCGAACGGCCAGAAGAGGGTGCAGGTGAAGGAGGCGTCCCGGTTCGGCAGGGCGATCATCATGAAGCCGCCCCGCGGCCAGATATGGAGGGCGTTCGCATCGAGGGCGAACCGCCCGCCCGACAGGGACGGGATGGTCAGCTCCTTGTAGCCGTGCGACAGGTGTGACTGCTGGTAATCGAACCGGTCCCGCCGCTGAAGGTGGCGCCGCACCACCGAGAAGGCGCCGTCCGCGCCGATGAGGAACTCTCCGCTGGCGGTGATGGTGCGGCCACTGGCGGAGTCGGTGAAGGTCGCCGAGCGCGCCTCGGCATCGATCGCCTCGCACTTCATCCCGAACTCGAACCGAACGCCGGGTGGAGCTTCCGCAGCGTTGATCAGGGTGAGGTTGAGAGCGGCGCGCGACACCGAGTGATTGGCGTGCTCCGGCGCCGTGCCGTACGGCTGGAATGCGGTGCGGCCGGCCGGATCGTGGATCATGCGGCCGCGCATCGGGAGACCGATATCGAGCACCTGGTCGACGAGATCGACCTGCCCCAGGGCGTGCAGGGCGCGGGCCGACAGGGCGAGATTGATCGAGCGCCCGGCTGGAGCCGACCCTTTGCGGGGATCGGGGCGCATCTCGAAGCCGCGCACCGCGAAGCCGGCCCGCCCGAGCAGGTTCGCCATCAGCGAGCCGCCCAGCCCGGCGCCGATCAGGATGACCGTGCCCCGGCTTCCCCCTGCGGACGTCATGGTTTCCCCGGACCGTTCCCCGCAATGCGCCCCAGAATCCCCGCGAAGCGCCACACCTCGTGATAGGTGTTGTAGAGCGGCACCGGCGCCACGCGGACCACACCCGGCTCGCGGAAATCGCACACCACCCCTTCCCTGGCGAGGGCCGCCATGACCTCGCGCGGCCGGCGCCGCACCCGCAACGAAAGCTGGCAGCCGCGCTCGGCGGTTGCCCGGGGAGTGAGCACCTCGACGCCGTCCCCCGCCAGGCCATCGAGCAGCGCCTGGAGATATCCGGTCAGCCGGATCGATTTGGCCCGCAGGGCATCCATCCCCACCTCGTCGAAGATCTGCAGCGAAGCGCGCAGCGGCGCCATGGCGAGGATCGGCGGATTGCCGATCTGCCAGCCGTCGGCGCCGCCCTGCGGGATGAACTCGCGCCGCATCTCGAAACGGGTCGACGGGTCGTTGCCCCACCAGCCGGCCAGCCGCGGCAGCGACGCGTCGCGGCCGTGCCGCTCATGCACGAAGCAGCCGGCGACGGCGCCCGGCCCGGCGTTGAGATACTTGTACGAACACCAGACGGCAAAATCGATCTCGGTATCGTGCAGGTCGAGGACCACGTTGCCGGCGGCGTGCGCCAGGTCGATA
>CBDUYA010000274.1:0-4351 GCA_965371335.1 uncultured bacterium
TCGCAGCTGCCAGCTGTGACGCCGCCCGAGCGGCGAACGTTCTCCGCCGTCCTCTTGTTCCACTGATGCCGGCCCTTCAGGTAGAGCTGATACGCCTCGGCGTTCTCGGTCGAGCGATGGCCGAGCGCTTCTTCCTGCTCGCCGGTCAGCTTGACCTGAAGACGGTCGGCGATGGCGCGGGCGATCTCCTCCTGGATGGCGAAGATGTCGGACAGCTTGCGGTTGTATTGGTCGCCCCAGAGCTGCGAATCGGTCGCCAGATCGACCAGCTCGGCGCTGACCACCAGGGTGTCGCCCCGCTGGCTGACCCGGCCGGTGATGACGGTGCGCACGTTGAGCACGCTGCCGGCCTTCTGCAGATCGATATCGCGCCCCTTGAAGCGGAAAGAGCTGCTGCGCGACGCGACCCGCAGGCCGGGGAGACGGGTGAGCCGGTTGATCAGGCTCTCGGTGATGCCGTCGCTCAGATACTCTGTGTCCGCCTCGCCGCTGACGTTGACGAACGGCAGCGCGGCGACCGAGTCGATCGGCCCGCCCGCCGGCGCCGTCGGCGATCGGCCCACCATCCACCAGGTGACTCCGGCCACGGCCAGCAACAGCACGGCGAGGGTGGCGGTCAGGGTGGTCTTGTGACGCGCCGCCAGGCCGATGGCGACCTGCGCGTCGGAACTCACCACCGTCACCGCGCTCGAAGAGCGGGATGGTGGCGCGGCCGGGGTCGTGACCGGCCCGGTGGCGGCGCTGCGTCCGGTGTCGGTGTCGCGCTTCAGCCGTGCCAGGTCCGCCGCCAGCTCGGAGGCGTGCTGGTAGCGCAGACCGCGCTCTTTCTCCAGCGCTTTGGCGAGGATTTGTTCGATCTCGGGGGACAGATCGGGGTTGATGCGCAGCGGCGGCGTCACCGGACGGTTGAGGATCGCGTCGAAGACCACGCCGGAGGTGGCGCCTGAAAACGCCTGGCGCCCGGTCGCCATCTCGTACAGGACCACCCCGAAGGAGAAGAGATCGCTGCGTGGATCGAGCGTCTCCCCCCGCACCTGCTCCGGCGACATGTAGGTGACGGTGCCGACCGCAACGCCCGGTCCGGTCAGGTTGGCGTCGCCCGCGGCGGTCGGCAGCGCGGAGGCGCCGGGGTCGCCGGGCGGCGGCCCCGTTTCAACCTTGGCGAGGCCGAAGTCGAGGATCTTCGGCTGTCCGCGCCGGGTGATGAAGATATTCTCCGGTTTGATGTCGCGATGAATGATCCCCTGCTGGTGGGCTGCATCGAGAGCGTCGGCGATCTGCCGGCCGATCTCCGCGACCTGGACAACCGGCAGCGCCCCGCCGGCGATCTTCTCCCGCAGCGTCTCCCCCTCCATCAGCTCCATGACGATGAAGGGGCGCCCCTCGCTCTCGTCGATATCGTGAATGGTGCAGATGTTCGGATGGTTGAGAGCGGAGGCCGCGCGGGCCTCGCGCTGAAAGCGTTCCAGGACCTGCCGGTTGCCCGACACATCCTCCGGCAGGAACTTCAGGGCGACCGGCCGTCCCAGCCGGGTATCCTCGGCGCGGTAGACGACACCCATGCCGCCGCCGCCCAGCCTGGCCACAATGCGATAGTGTGAGATGGTTTTTCCGATCATCGAGTGCAGTTCCCGAGGCCCGGATATCCTACGCACCCCCATCGTGGGAGTCAACGCGGGCGCCGGTGACGTAGAATACCGCCGCCGGTTGCTGGTCCCGGCAGGCGGAGGGCGCCATATTGGAGAGCATGCTGCGCCGCGACATCTGGATCCTCCGTTCGGTGTTCTACGTGGCGCTCGCCGCCCGCCTGTTCGCTCTCTTCATCGCCTGGGATCCCGGCCTCAAGTTCGAGAAGTTCTTTCTGGCCGCGCGACAACTGGCCGCCTCCGGCTGGATGCCGGACGATGCCTTCGCCTACTCGCCCGCCTACATCTACTTTCTCGCAGCGTTGACCCGGATCGGCGCGTCGCTCGTGTCGATCGCTCTGGTGCAGGTCGTTCTCGGCGCCGTCACCTGCGTCGCCATCTGCGACCTGGCGCGCCGCCTCTTCGGACACCGCGAAGCGGTCATCGCGGGGGCGGCGGCGGCGCTGTTCGGGCCGTTCCTGCTCTACGACATCTCGTTCGAGTCGGACGCCTTCGGGCTGTTCTTCTACAGCCTCGCCGCGCTGGTGATGATGATGGCGATCGATCAGCCGCGCGCCTGGCGTTTCGGGCTGGCGGGGCTGTTGCTGGGCCTGCGGGCCGTGCAGCGGCCGGACGTTCTGGTCGTCGTGCCGATCGTGCTGCTGGTCATGGCGATCGCGTTCGGACGCCGGTGGACGGCGCGGCGCACCGCCGGCTACTGCGCCGCGTTCTGCGGCATGCTGCTGCTGCCGATCTGGCCGATCGCGGTGATGAACTACCGGGCGACCGGCGACTTCGTCCCGGTGATGTCCTCGCCCGGCTGGGTTTTCTATGCGAGCAACAACCACGCCGCGACCGGCCTCAGCTACTATCCGCCGCCGCTCGCCCTCGAATGGATGCAGGGGAGACCGGCGGAGGGAGAGGATCCCCTCGCGCGCCTCGATGATGCGACCTCGCGGCGGATTGCCGGGCTGACCGTCGGACATGCGCTCTCCGCCTCCGAGGCGTCACGTTTCTGGCTGCGCGAGGGGATGTTGAGCGTCGGTCGCCGCGGTCTCGGACAGATCGGGCTGCAGGCCAGGAAGCTCTTCTACATGTTCCACGGGTACGAAGGGCACGACAATCTCGCGCTGCTGGTCAAGGAGCGCAGGCTGGGACACCTGGCGGCTCTCGGGATGGGTGTTCTGAGCCCCTTCGCACTGCTCGGACTCTTCCTGCTGCGGAGGAGGGGGGTGCGAAACGGGCGGCTCGCGCTGCGGGCGGCGCTGCTCGTGGCGCCGCTTCTCACCATGAGCCTCTTCTACGTTGGCCCCCGTTTTCGCATCGCCCTGCAGGCGCTCCTGCTGCCGATCGGCGCCTTTGCCCTGGTGTCGCTGTGGGACTCCGTGCGGCGGCGGGAGTGGCGGGTCGCCGGCGGTATGGCGGCCGCCCTGACGGTTCTGGCCGTGCTGTGCAACGTTTCGTGGCCAGGCATCGACGACCAGAGGCGCTCGCGTGCCGTGCAACTGGAGATGTTTCTCGGCCGGCGCGCGACCGACGCCGGGACAACGGAACGACACCTGGTCGAGGCGACGCGGCTTGCCCTCTATCCGGCCGAGGCCGAGGCCGCCTACCATGAGTTGAGCCGGCGGGCCGAGGCACGCGGTCACCGGGATGCGGCGGAGCGCTATGCGCGGATCGCCGACGGCCTGCTGCCGGGTGAACTGTTCGCCCGCTTGAGCGAGCGCGAGAACGATCCCGACGCCCTCTGGGCGATCGGCCGGCATCACCTGCTGAACGAGGATCCGGAAGCCGCCGCCACCGCCTTCGCCGGCGCCTCCCGGCTGGCCCCGCACGATCCCGATCTGCTGTTCGCGCGGGCGATCGCGGCGTACGAAGGGGGGACGGAACCTCCTGAAGTGGTCGCCGCGTGGATCGAGTCGGCGCTCGATCTCGGGCTGCGTTTCTCGCCCGGCGCCGTCCCCGCTTACATTCTCGCCGGCCGCTGCTACCTCGAGCTGGAACGGCGGGACGACGCTCAGCAGGCCCTGGTCCTCGCCCTGCGCCGGGCGCCGGGCAACGGAACGGCCCGCGCCCTCCTCGCCAGGGCGCAGGAAGCGGGGTAGCGGCCGCCCCCGGGGGATGCGTGCGGCGGGTCACGTTGCGCGCCGCGCCGAACGCGACTACCGGCCGAAGACGATCCGCTCGCGGCGCAGCAGACGGGCGGTCACCCAGACGATGAACAGCGCATAGAGAAGGGATGCCGCCGCCGCCAGCCCGATGTAGGCCCAGTTGACCTCGCCGCCCAGCGTGTCGAGGAGGATCTGTTCCTGCCCCATCGACGGGATCACCATCATCCAGGCGGCGGTGTCGAGCGGCTGGAACTGGAGCAGGATGGCCGGCATCATCGCGGCGAACGGCAGAATGGCGACGTAGGTCTGCGCCTCCTTGTAGCTGCGGGCGAAGGTGGCGACGAACATCTGCAGCCCCGACGCCAAAAACGCCATCGGCGCGGCCCCGGCGAGCAGCGCCAGGAACTCGAGACCACCCACGTTGATCTGGATGCCGAGCTCCTCCAGCGACGCGAAGCGCAGCGCGACGATTGAGAAAAACGCCGTCAGCACGACACCGACCAGACCGAACAGGACGGTGGTCCCCCATTTTCCGTAGACGATGGCAAGACGGGGCACCGGGTTGACCAGCAGCGGCTCGAGCGAGCGCCGCTCCCGCTCTCCCGCGGTCGTATC
>CBDUYA010000275.1:0-4302 GCA_965371335.1 uncultured bacterium
ACCTCCTCGCGGGCGATCACCGCCGACAGCGGCATCCCCGACGCGATCCCCTTGGCGAGGATGATCATGTCCGGCTCCAGCCCGTAGTGCTCGTGGGCGAACATCTTGCCGGTGCGCCCCATGCCGCACTGTACCTCATCGGCGATCAGCAGGATGCCGTGCCGCCGGCAGAGCGCCTGCAGCTTCGGCAGGAAATCGCGGTGCGGCGGAATAAAGCCCCCCTCGCCCTGAATCGGCTCGACGATGACCGCCGCCACCTCGCGCGGATCGACGGTATGGTGGAAGTGCACATCGCTGAGCAGATCGAGACACTCGACCTTGCAACTGTCCGGATCGCGGTTGACCGGGCAGCGGTAGCAGTACGCATAGTGCGTGTGGAGCACTTCCGGCAGCAGCGGGCCGTAGCCGAGTCGCTGCACCGGCTTGCTTGCGGTCAGGGTCATGGCGCCGAAGGTGCGCCCGTGGAACGCCCCGAAGAAGCTGACGATCTTCGTCCGCCCGGTGCGGACGCGTGCCAGCTTAATCGCCGTCTCCACCGCCTCGGCTCCCGAATTGGTCAGAAAAACCCGTTTGTTCCCCGGCATCGGAGCGAGGCGGGCCAGGTGATCGCACAGGTCGATGTAGACGGGGTAATAGAAATCTGTATAGCAGATATGCAGCAGCTTGCTCGCCTGTTCCTGCACGGCGCGCACCACCTCGGGGTGGCAATGCCCGGTCGACACGGTCGAAATACCGGCGGCGAAATCGAGGAAGCGATTGCCGTCGACGTCCTCCACCACCATGCCGCTGGCGCTGGCGACCACCAGGGGAACGTCCTTGGTCAGATTCTGTGACACGACCTTCTTGTCCCGGGCGATGGCGGCCTGCGCCCTGGGGCCCGGGATGGAGGTCTTAATCAGCGGATAGTGGTCGGGGTCTTCGGACGGATCGGAAGCGGCGGTCTCGGGGGACCGGGTGGTGCCGGACGGATTGCGGGTCATAATGCACGGCTCCTCAGCAATGAAGAGATTGTCCCCGACGGCGCGATCCGTGTCAAGGATGCGCCGGACATCTTGACGCATCCGCCCCCCCGCTGTAGCCTCGGCGCTCCACATGTCCGATCCCGGCACCCCGTCAGCCCCCGCAGAACGGAGCAGCGCGCCGCCGCCGTCGGCGCTCGCCCGCGCGGGAATGTTCATCGCCGGCGGCTGCGAGCGCTACTTCCCGGACGCCTTCGTCTTCGCGCTCGGCGCCGTGGTGGTGGTGTTTCTCGCCGGGCTCGCCATCGGCGAAACGCCGAAAAAGCTGGTCACCGAATTCGGCAACGGTTTCTGGATTCTGATCCCGTTCACCATGCAGATGGCGCTGGTGATCATCGGCGGATTCGTCGTCGCCAGCTCGCCGCCGGTCGCCCGCTTCATCGTGCGGCTGGCGGCGGTGCCGAAGACGCCGCGTGGCGCGGTCGCCTTCGTGGCATTCCTGGCGATGGTGACGTCGCTTCTCTCCTGGGGCCTGTCGCTGATCTTCACCGGGCTGCTGGTGCGCGAGGTGACCCGCCGCATTCCGCGGCTCGACTACCGCGCCGTCGGCGCCGCCGCCTACCTGGGACTCGGCAGCGTCTGGGCGCTCGGCCTCTCGTCCTCGGCGGCCCTCCTGCAGGCGAGCCCCTCGACGATCCCGGCCTCGCTCCTGCGGATCACCGGCGTCATCCCGCTCGCCCAGACGATCTTCCTCTGGCAGAGCATGCTCCTGGCGGCCGTGCTGATCGTGCTGTCGGTCGCCATCGCCTACTTTTCCTGCCCGCATGCCGATCAGGCGCGCAGCGCCGCCGAGATGGGAATCCATTTCGCGCCGCTGGTATCGAAACAGGACGACGACGCGGCGCCTGGTCATCGACTCGATCGCAGCCCGATCCTGCCGGTCGTCGTGGCATTGCTGATGGCCGCGTACCTGGTGCTGCAGGTGCGCGAGCGCGGATTCTTCGCCGCTGTCGACCTCAAGACCTTCAACATGGCCTTTCTGGCGGCCGGTCTGCTGCTGCACTGGCGCCCGCGATCGTTTCTGCAGGCCGTGTCGCGCTCCGTTCCGGCCACCGCCGGCGTGCTGATCCAGTTCCCGTTCTACGCCGGCATCTTCGGCCTGATCTCTCACACGGGCCTGGCGGCCAGCCTGGAGCAGATGTTCCTGAAGGTGACGACCAAAGCGACCTTTCCGATCGTCATGTCGGCCTACTCGGCGATTCTCGGGCTGTTCGTGCCATCCGGGGGCGGGAAGTGGATCATCGAGGCACCCTATGTGATGTCGGTCGCCAACGACTGGCAGGTCCACCTCGGCTGGACCGTGCAGATCTACAACGCCGCCGAAGCGCTTCCGAACCTCATCAATCCGTTCTGGATGCTGCCGCTGATGGGGATTCTGAACGTGCGCGCCCGCGACCTCGCCGGCTATTCGATCCTGCAGTTGATCTTCCACGTGCCGGTCGTGTTCTTCCTTTGCTGGCTCCTGGCGGGGACGCTGCCGTACATTGCCCCGCAGATTCCCTGACCCCCGGCCGGACGCCGCTCGATGGCCACGGCAAGGGTGGTCAGTTGCCGATCAACGCGCGGTGGTCCCGCATCATGCAGCGGCTCACCACGACGCGCAGGCCGGCGGAAGCGGAATGTCCGACGATGGCGATGCGCCGGGCGCTCTTCAGGGTGTCGCGGATTCCCTCCGGGGTGGAGTTCTGTGCGGGCAGCTCGCAGCGACTGCTCATGATGTTTCTTCTTTCGGGACGCGCGTCCCGGCGGGGTCCGGTTCGACGTGCGGGGTGACGTCGCGGATGCCGGGGAAGCGGCGCTGGATCGCCTCCACGACGCGGTGGGCGATGGCGTGCGATTCGTGCGTCGGCGTGTCGGCGGCGACCGTCAGGTGAAAATCGAGCAGGGCGTGGTCGGGAAGCCCCCGCGTCCGCACACCGTGGCAGTCGATGACGCCAGGGACCTCCATGGCGGTGGCGACGATCTCCTCCGGCTGGTAGACGCGGGCGTCGACCAGGGTGTTCAGCGACGTCGCCACGATCCGGTAGGCCGCCATGACGATGAAGGCAACGACGATCAGCGCCGCCGCCGGGTCGAGCCACGGCAGATCCAGCCGCACACCGATCAGGCCGGCGATGACCGCGGCGGAGGCGTACACGTCGCTACGAGTATGAAGCGAGTCGGCGACCAGCACTGTGCTGCGCAGCGCCTTGCCCTGGCGGTGCTCGTAGCGGCTCACCAGTCCGTTGATGAGCATGGTCACCGCCATGATGCCGAAGCTGACCGCGGTGACCCGGGGCGTGTCGGTCAGCACCAGGCGGCGGATCGAATGGACCAGGATCTCGTAACAGGCGAGGCCGAGCAGGAAGGTGATGCCGAGCGCCGCCAGCACCTCGAACTTGCGGTGCCCGTACGGGTGGTCCGGGTCGGGGGGGCGCGCCGCCATGCTCGCGCCGAGGAGACCGATGACGTTGGACGAGGTGTCGAGCAGCGAGTGGATGCCGTCGGCGACCATGCTGATGGCGCCGGTGAGAAGCCCATAACTGAGCTTCGCGACGGCGACCAGCAGATTCAGCCACAGGACGCGCCACAGCACGCGGCGCACCGACGCGAAGCGGTCGATTTCGGCGCGGATGATGGAGTGCCCTCCGGCGGCATCGGGCGTATGGTGGTCCTCCGCCCCACCTTCGATGAATGGGTGATAATTTGGGGGGTCGCCGTCGTGTGTCGGGTTGTGCAGTGCGCGTCTCCCGGGTCTAAGAGGACCGGTCCGGCCCCGAGTGATGCCCTTTCTCCCGCAGTCTACACCAGGAGGCGCGATGCGGGCGTCGCGTTACGATCGACGCGCCCACTCCTCCGGCCCGCGCCGGTGAACCGGTCTCAATCTCACGGAGGTTGGGATGGAACTCACGCGCTGAGGACGTGACGCAGCGCCATTTCCAGTTCGGGATGCCGGAAGCGATAGCCGGTTGCCTGCAGCACGCCGGGGACGACCCGGGCGCTGGCGAGACGCAACGCATCGGCCATCTCGCCGAACGCCAGCCGCGCTACGAGCGCCGGCAGCGGCGCGATCGCCGGCCTGCGCAGCACGCGGCCAAGGGTGCGGCCGAACTCGCGGTTGGTGAGCGGCGACGGCGACACCGCGTTCACCGGGCCGGCGAGTGACGTCGTGTCGAGAGCGTGCCGGATGGCGCCGACGGCGTCGTCGATGGTGATCCAGCTCATGAACTGGCGGCCGTTGCCGACCGGGCCGCCGAGGCCGAGGCGGAAGGGGAGGATCATGCGGGGGAGCGCGCCGCCATGG
>CBDUYA010000276.1:0-4272 GCA_965371335.1 uncultured bacterium
CAAGGGCATCCACGCCTACCTGAGCACCGGACCGGACGGCCGGCCGCTCCTCGATGCATTCCGGGACGAGTTCCTCTCGGCCTATCCGGTGCGTTACGTTCCAAGCTACGAGGGAGAGGCGGTCGTCCGTTTCGAGGAACGGAATGAGCCGGTGGCGAGGCGGACGGCGGTCCCTCCCGCCACGCGCGAATCCGGAGGGGCGAAGGCACCGCAGCGTGTCGCCGCGGCAGTGGAGCCTTTGCCTGAACCCCCGGAATCTGGTTCTCCGGTCGATCCGGCCGGAGAAGAGGCCCTGTTGGAGCGCCTCCGCGCACTCGGCTATCTGAGTCAGGATAGCGCCAATGCGCACAATAATCGCGGGCTCCTCCTTCTCGGGCGCGGTGATTACGAGGGGGCGATCCGGGAGTTCGAGCAGGCGATCGGCGCGGCGGCGGAGAGCGTCATGGCCCGCTATAACCTGGCACGCGCCCACTACCTGAACGGGGATGAGCGGACGGCGGGCGACATTCTGCGTGACCTTCTGAAGCGTCAGCCGCGCTCCAAGGAAGCGGAGAATCTGCTTGGCAATATCGCCATGGATCGGGGGCGCCTGGAGGAGGCCGAACGACACTTCAAGCGCGCCCTGGCGATCGAGCCGCGCTACACGGACGGTCTCAACAGCCTCGGGCTCCTTGACGATCGGCAGGAGCGCTACGCGGAGGCGATGGCGCGGTTCCGCCGGGTGATCGCGATCGATCCCGAATACGCCGAGGCGCACAACAACATCGGCCTCGTCCACCAGCAGCAGGGGCGCATCGCCGAATCGATTGCCGCATTTCGCCGGGCGATCGCCGCCGACCCTGAGTTCGCCGGGTCGTACAGCAACCTGGCGGTGTCCTACGAGCATCAGGGCGATCTGTCCGCCGCTGAGGAGCAGTTCCGTGAGGCCCTGCGCCGTGAGCCGGGCAATGTCAAGGTGCGGGTCAACTACGGCGGCCTGCTGTACCGGCAGGGACGGCTGCAGGAGGCGCGGGAGGAGCTTCAGAAGGCCGTGGAAGCCGATCCCGGCGATGCCTCGGCACACAACAATCTCGGGGCCGTCTACGGACGTCTGGGCCGCGCCCGGGATGAGATCGTCTCCTACCGTCGAGCGATCGCCCTGCAGCCGGATTACGCCGATGCCGTTCACAACCTGGGGTTCGCGCTGCTGCGGGCGGGAGAAGTCGCGGCGGGGGAGCAGCAGTTGCGACGGCTGGTCGCCGTGCATCCGGACTATGCCCCCGGCTATCTGACGCTGGCCCGGCACCTGCTGGAGCTGGGGAGCGTCGCCGGCGCGGTCAGCCTGCTGGAATCAGGGGTGGAGGCGAATCGGGGCGATTCCGGCTTGCATTTCCTCCTCGGTGAAGGGTACCTTCGTCAGGGGGAGACCGCACGGGCCCTCGGAGCACTCGACGCCTCGCTGGCAATCCGGCCGGACCAGCCGGAGGTGCGCCGCCGGGCCGCGGCGCTGCGATCGCTTCTCACTTCGCCGAGCGGGTCGCGCGAGGAGGGGCAGGACGACTCTTCGATGCCATGAAAAATATTCGTAAAGTATTTGTATTGTTATGTTTACTGCTGCTTTGCGGGACCGGGCCAGGATTCGGGGAGATCGCTGAAGCGGGACAGCTCGACCTCTTCCAGATGATCGCCCGCGCCGAGCTCGTCGTTCATGTCATCGTGCGCGAAGGCTCCCTCAAGTACGCCAAGGTCGAGGTGAAGCGGGCGATCAAGGGGGAGCCGCCGGCGCCGCAGCTGCGCATCTCCTTCCGTGATGAGAGCTGGAGGCGACTGCCGGGGGAGGAGGCGATCGTTTTTCCCGACGGGCAGGAGGAGGTGCTCTTTCTGGTCCGCAACCCACTCCGGAAGAAGAAGGAAAAGAACAAGGATATTTTCGATCTCTACCTCGGACGGAGGGGGCGAATCACACCGCCGGCCGAGGGGAGCGGGCTGATCATGGATGCCCTCGATACCCTGGCTGGGCTGACCCGGGCAGATCCGGTGACCCAGATCGACGGGCTGCTCGAGTTGCTCCGCTCTCCCAATCTCTTCCTGATGGAAGCGGCTCTTGACGAGATCATCCGCCTGCGCGCGGCGACCCCCGCGAGTTACACCGATCTGGTGGCGCTGCTGGGCCGGCCGTCGCCGCGGATTCGCTCGCGCGCCCTGCTCTCGATCGAGCAGATCTTCGCCAGCGGGCGGATCGAGGAGTTCGAGCGGGGGATTGGTCCGGAACTGGCCCGCTCGACCCTTGGCGCGGTGATCGAAAGGGCGCGCAACGATGAGGATCCCGACATCCGCGTGCGCGCGGTCTCGGCCATGGCGGCCTGGCCGATCAAGGACGACATTGCATCCGGTCTCGCCGCCATCGCGGGGACCGATCCATCACAGATGGTCCGCTACGAAGCGGAGCGGTCGCTCTATCAGTTGGGCCGATCGCCGCCCCGCCGGTGAGCAAGGCGGGTCAAGTTCCGGTGCGCAGCAACAGGTAGATTCCCGATCCGGCAAAAAGCAGATTGGGGGACCATGCCGCGAGGAACGGAGGCATCAGCCCGATACCTCCAAGGGCATTGGTGGTCGAAAAGACCAGCAGAAAGAGGGCGACCAGGGCGATGGCGATGCCGACGCCATAGAGAGAGCCGCGCTTGCCGATGCGGAAGCAGAACGGCAGCCCGACGATGACCATGGTCAGGGAGAGCAGGGGGAAGGCCGTCTTGCCGTACAGGTCAACGGTGAGTTCCTGGGTGTCGTATCCTCTTCGCTTCAGATTCTTGACGAAGCGGCGCAACTCGCCGAAGGTCATCTGCCCCGGGGTCTTCCATTCCCGGATGAAGTAGCCAGGACCCTCCGGAAAATCGAAGCGTTTTTCGGCGAATGTTTCGAACGATTCCCCGCCGTTGGAGAAATCACGCATCCATCCGTCCGTCAGAACCCAGTGGCTCCCGTCGTACGTCGCCTCGCGCGCGTAGACGCGGCCGACCAGGGTGAAGGTCTCGGGATCGAGATAATAGGTGGAGAATCCCTGGAAGATGCCGGCGTTGGCGGTGGGGAGGACCGGTAGCGGCGGCTGCAGGTAGTTTTTGAAATTATAGAGGCGCCCCTGGTCTCCGAAGACCCATCGTTGCTGGCGCGCCCGGTAGCTGCGCGGGCTGCGACCACGGATGATGTCCTTGATCTGGGTCGCCTTGCGATTGGAGTAGGGGAGTAGCGAATCGTAGTTGACGTAGGCCAGGGTGCAGAGCGCCAGGGTCACCAGAATGACCGGCGATGCCAGGCGGTAGATGCTGATGCCGCTCGCCTTGGTTGCGGTCACCTCGTTGAAGCGGGTCATCAGGCCGAAGGCAAGCATTGTCGCGACCAGGCAGGAGATCGGCAGGATCTGCGCGAGGATCCATGGCGAGCGAAACTCGAGGTAGCGGAGCGCCAGGGTGACCGGAAGATCGCGCTCGACCAGATCGTCGATCAGGTTGACGAATTCGTAGACCGCGAACAGGGTGAAGAAAGAGATGGCGCATCCGGCCAGGGTCGTTGTGAAGCGCGCCAAGACGTAGCGATCGAGAGTGGTGCTGAGGATCAGAACGAGCGCGAGCAGAGCGAACGCAACGAGGATGAAGGGGTTGACCTTCAGGAAGCCGAGGCCCGTCCCGACGGCTCCGAGCGCGACAATCAGAAGCCACTGCCAGCGCCCCGAGTAAGGGGATCCGGGATGTGGCTCGGCGGCCGGGACGCCTCGATCCGGCGGGTGGTCATGGTCCCTGTCCGGGATGGACCCCGGGGGAAGGTTAGGGCCGGTCTGTATTGTGGGCGGCGCGGCGATGCGGCGGCGCCTGAGCCTGCGCATCAATCGCGCCGGGATCAGGAATGACAGATGGATCCCTTCGAAGCGCTCCCGCATGAGAAACAGCGCGATGCCGACCGTGGTCAGGAGGGCGTTTCCCATCCACAGGCCGATGTAGGGGGAGAGGCTGCCCTGGCTGACCAGATTCTCTCCAACCGACAGGAGGACCCAATAGACGATCGCGATACCGATGCTGAGCGTAAACCCTGAGGCTTTGCCTCCCCGGCGATTGAGGATCCCGAGCGGCAGGCCGACGATAGCGAAGGCGAGGCAGGCGAAGGGGAGAGCAAAGCGCTCGTGCATGAAGAACAGAATGCGCCCGACAACCCGCTCCCGGGTCTCGGCGTGCGGAATCACCTGGGCCTTGCGGATCGACCGAGCCAGCTCGGCGAGGCTCTGCTCCCCGAAGTTCTTCTGCG
>CBDUYA010000277.1:0-4192 GCA_965371335.1 uncultured bacterium
AGGAAGGCCTCTCTCTGGTCGTATTATCGTGGCGGCAAGCGCCTTGACGGTATCGATGCGGGCGAAACGACCATCTTCATGATTCCGGAGCGTGGGTGGTTCTGGTACATCCCGCTGCCGGATGACATTGTCAGCGTTGGCATTGTGGCCTCGCCGGATTACCTGTTTATGAATTCGGATGATTCTGAGTCTGTCTTTCTCGGCGAAGTCGACAAGTGTGGACCGCTCAAAGAACGGTTGTCGCAGGCAACCCGCACCGGCCGGGTGCGCGGCATCAGCGAGCTGGCCTACCGCAATCGCCGGGTGGCCGGCAACGGCTGGGTCATGGTTGGGGATGCCGCCGCTTTTCTCGACCCGATCTACTCATCCGGACTCTTTCTCGCGCTCGGCTCGGCGGAATTGGCTGCCGCATCGGTGCACGAAGGGCTCACGGACGGCAACCTGTCGGCGGAAAAGCTCGGTGCATTTGCCGGCCCATTGCAACAAGGAGTTGAGATCATCAAGCGGCTTATTTTTGCCTTTTATGACCCGGGCTTCAGCTTTGGAGAGTTCGTCAGGAAATACCCGCAACACAGGCCAGCTCTCATCGATTGCCTGGTCGGTGATGTCATCAACAAAGATATGGGCTCATTCCTGATGGCGCTCGATGAGATGTCGCCGATGACGGTGAATTAGTCCGGACCAGCGGTGTCACGCCTCAAGGGCTGCGCTCCGCCGCCCCCTCGCCCGCCCGATCGTAGCCGGTGCCGCACGCGGGGCGCATGGTGCGCCGCGGCATTGGGCGTTCAGCGACGGCTTCCGGAGCGATGTCCGAAACTGCCATTGAATTGTGATGGTCGTTGTCTTTACCAATGCGGGAGTGCCACGAGTCCCCGCACGCTGATACAACACTTGGAGTAGGATACCGAAGCTGGGGGCTCGGGTCGATGCAACTCGCCTGACAGCACCTCGGGAGGGATGATGAGCGACACGCACCAGAAGGAGCTGCACCTCCTCGATTACTGGAAGGTCCTGGTCAAGCAGCGCTGGGTCGTCTACACGTCCATCGTCGTCGTGGTCGCCACCGTGACCCTCGGTTCGCTCCTCAAGAGGCCCGTGTATACCGCCACAACACGGCTGCAGATCGAGCGCAACATGCCCAAAATCCTCCCATTCCAGGACGTCATGTCGAGCATCCCCGATTCCAGGGACGATTTCCACCAGACGCAATACGGTCTCATCCAGAGCCGGCGGGTGGCAGGTGATGTGATTGCCTCGCTCGATCTCGCCCGTCACGAGGAGTTCTTCGTCAAGTCGCCTCACGAGATGCTCCCCGGGGTGACCGAGGAGAGTTTTCTCCTGGCCGAACGGATCGACCTGCTGCTGGGACACCTCGATGTCAATCCCGTCCGCAAGAGCCGCCTCGTCGATGTATCCTTCCGGTCACACGACCCTGCGCTGGCCGCCCGGATCGCCAATCGCGTCGCCGAGACCTACATTGCTTTCAACTCGTCGGTGCAGTACAACACGACGATCAGGGCGACCACCACCCTGACTCATCAGATCGCCAACCTGCAGGAGCAGATCGACCTCAAGGAGAAGGAAGTCCAGGCCTATGCCCGGGAGAACGAGATCGTCGAGCTGGGCGATAGGCAGAGCATTGCGCTGAAGGAGCTGGAAGACCTGAGCGATTCGTATACGGCGTCCCGGGCGGACCGCATCGAGAAGAAGGCGAAAACCGTGGCGCTGCAGAGCTACGGGCCGGAGAGCGTCCCGGAGGTTCTGAACAGCCAGCTCATCCGGGAGCTGACCGCCGAGTCCGCCGAGCTGGGTCGACGCTACGCGCAGCTCTCCGAGAAGTACAAGCAGGACTGGCCTGAGATGGCCCGGCTGCGGCGCGAGATCGACCAGACCAGGAATCGATTGTCGATCGAGAAGGAGGCGATCCACGGTCAGGTCCTCGCCGTGTCCAGGAGCGACCTGATGGCGGCGCGCGAGCGGGAAAAGCACCTCCAGCAGACCCTGGAGGCACAGAAACAACGGGTGCAGGATCTCGAGATCAAGGCGATCCACTACAACAATCTCAGAGCCGAGATCGCCAACAAACGATCGACCATCGAAGCTCTTCTGAAGCGGCAGGCGGAAACCGGTTCGTCGATCGGGCTCCATGACCTCGCCGTCAGCAACATCCGCATCGTCGACGTGGCGGCGGTCCCCACCCGCAGAAGCTCGCCGAAAATCCTGAAAAACATACTGCTGAGCCTGATCACCAGCCTGGTGCTCGGGATCGGCCTGGCGTTCTTCTTCGAGTACATGGACAAGTCGATCAAGAGCATCGAGGAGATCCGCGAGGCCGCCGGGGTCCCGGTCGTCGGCCTTATCCCGGCCCTGCGGCCCGAGGGCAGCGGATTGAGGGTCATCCGCCCGGGCGGCGACAAGGGGGCGCAGGCGGTGCCGGTGGAGGTTGTCGCGCACGAGGATCCGAAGTCGACCCTCGCCGAAGCCTTCCGCGAGATGCGGACGACGCTTCTGGTCTCACAGAGCGGCGGACCGCCGCGGCAGATCCTGATCACCAGCGCCCAGCCGGGGGAGGGGAAGACGGCCCTGGCGGCCAATCTGGCGATTACCCTGGCGCAGATCGGCCGGCGCGTGGTTCTGGTCGACGGGGATATGAGGCGGTCCCGGATGCACAAGATCTTCAGGGTCTCCAACGCCGAGGGGCTCTCCAACTACCTGAGCTTCGCCGGGAGGCCGTGGCCGGTGCCGAAGCGCACCGCCGTCACGGGGCTCGACGTGATCCCGAGTGGTCCCCTGCCTCCCAACCCGGCCGATCTGCTCGATTCCGAGTGCTTCGCTCAGATGCAGCGCGAGCTTCAGGAGCAGGGGTACGATCACGTCATCTTCGATTCGCCGCCGGTTCTGGCGGTCGCTGATCCCTCCATCATGGCCGGGCGCATGGATGCCGTCGTGATGGTCGTGCGCGCGGGGTGTACACCACGGGACGCCCTGGCCCACGCCGTCAAGAAGCTGCAGCAGGTCAGGGCGCGCGTCATCGGCGCCGTGATGAACTGCGTCGATGCGCAGGCGCAGGGATACTACGACTCCTACTACTACACCAAGGTCTACGGCAACCGGGAGGAAGCGGCCGGTGCGGCCGTTCGCCGCAGGAGGAAGCGGTCGGCTCAGTCCGTGACCTGATCCCGCGTGGAATCACGCTTCAAGGGGAGCGCTCCGCCGCCCCCTCGCCCGCACGATCGTAGCCGGTGCCGCACGCGGCGCAGCTCATGGTCACCCGGTCATCGCCGAGACGCGCGCCGCAGCGGCAGACCAGGCCGGCCACGCGCGCCGGGTTGCCCAGCACCAGCGCGTGCGGCGGCACGTCCTTGGTCACCACGGCCCCCGCCCCGACCATGGCATAGCTTCCAATTGTGACCCCGCACAGGATGGTCGCGCTGGCGCCGATCGAAGCCCCCTTCTTGATGAGGGTCGGAACGTACGCCTCGCGCCGCACCTTGCTGCGGGGGCGAAGATCGTTGGTGAGAACGGCGTTCGGCCCGAAGAAGACATCGTCCTCCGCCGTCACCCCGTCCCAGATCGACACGCCGTTCTTCACCGTGACCCGGTCGCCCAGCACCACCCCCTGCTCGACGAAACAGTGCTCGCCGATGTTGCAGTCGGCGCCGAGGCGGGCCCCCTTCATGACGTGCGCCCAGGCCCACACCCGGGTTCCGGTTCCGATGGCGTCGCTCTCGACGAGGGCGAGCGGATGCTTGAAAAAGGTCTCGCTCATGGCCTGCTCTTTCCGGCGGCGATCGATCAGACGGCGACCCGGACGCTGCCGTTGCGCAGCGACCGCTGGGCCGCCGCCAGCACCCGGGTTACCTGCAGCCCCGACTCGCCGCTGCTGCGCGGGGCGGCGCCGCGGCGGATGCAATCGATAAAGTGCTCGCACTCGGCCCGCAGCGGCTCCGACTCCTTCAGCATCGGGGTAACGATATCACCATAGCGATACGAATACTGGAACTCGCCGAACGAATCATAGCGCTTCGGTCCGTCGACCCCCTTGTCGTAGATGCGGATCTTCTCGTTGGCCGACAGGTCGTCGTAGACCAGCATCTTGCGGTTCCCGACCACCGTCATCTGGCGCACCTTGCGCGGGTCGAGCCACGACACGATGACGTTCGCCATCAGCCCCGGCTCGAACTCCATGGTG
>CBDUYA010000278.1:0-4155 GCA_965371335.1 uncultured bacterium
AGCGCACGAAGAAGGCGACCGAGGCGTGGCGCGCCCTTTCTCCCCGCTGGCTGGGGGGCGGCGATGGGGGAGACGGCGGAGATTGGGTCGGTGCGTTGTCCAGCCGTGGTCAGGTGCCGCTCTACCTGAGCCACCCGCAGCAGCATTACTGGTTCGAATACCTGGAGGCGCAACAGACGCTCTACCTGCAGTACAACCGCAGCCAGAACATGCCGGAAGGGGCGAGCGTCTCTGACTTTGCCGGGGAGATCGAGGACTTCGTCGGGAAGCAGGGGGTCGAGCGCTTCATCCTCGATCTGCGCTTCAACACCGGGGGCAACAACGGCATCGCCGCCCCGTTCATGGAGAGACTGGTCGCGCTCGAAAAAGAGAAGAAGCTCGGCAAGCTGTACGTCATCACCGGTCGTGCCACTTTCTCCGCTGGGATCTCACACGCCGCCTACCTGAAGCAGTACAGCAACGCGACCTTCGTCGGCGAGCCGATCGGAGACGAACTCGACACCTGGTCGGAGGGGGGCAACATCGTGCTGCCGAACTCGGGGCTGACCGTTCACTTCACCAACGGCTTCCACAGCCTGTCCACCGTCGAGCACCCGGAATTCGAGCAGTACGAGTGGTCCGATCTCGATCTCGAGGATCTCGCTCCCGACATCGTCGTGCGGGCGTCCTCGGCGGACTACCTCTCCGGCCGCGACCCGGCCCTCGAAGCGATCCTGGCGACCGGTTCCGGACGGTAGACGCCGCTCAGCTGAGCGGCGCCTCGATCCGGTATCCGGCCGGCGGCTCCTCACCCCGCAGGTGGCGCACGAAGTAGTCCCACGTCCGGCGGATGGAGTACGGCTCGCGGCCGAAGCGGTGGTTTCCCTGCGGGAAGACCAGCAGGTCGAAGTCCTTGTTGTGCTCGATCAGCGCCTGAATGAGCAGCAGGGTGGCATTGGGGTGGACGTTGTCGTCGAGGGCGCCCCAGGTGAGCAGGAGGCGCCCTTTCAGGTTGCCGGCCAGCAGGTGGTTCGCCTGCGATTCGTAGTTGTCCGAGCCGTCCTCGTTCTTCTTCAGCGGCCCCTGGTATCTCTCCCCCCAGTCGAAGCTGTAGCTTCGCTGGTCGTGATTGCCCGCCGCCGAGACGGCGACCTTGAAGAAATCGGGGAAGCGCAGGATCGCCCCGGTCGATGAGAAGCCGCCGCCGGAGAAGCCGTAGATGCCGACCCGATCGAGATCGATCTCCGGGCGGCGGGCGGCGAGCTGCTTGATGACGTGCACGTGGTCGATCAGGCCGTTGTCCGCCATGTCGCCGTACCAGACGTCGTGGAACGCCTTGGAGCGGAAAGGGGTGCCCATGGCGTTGAAGTGGACGACGATGAAGCCGAGCTGCGCCAGCGACTGCACGAAGCCGACCGGCCGGGTGGTGAAGCCCCAGCGGAAGACCGAGCCGATCTGCGGCCCCGGGTAGATGTAATCGATGATCGGGTACTTTTTCGCCGGGTCGAAGTCGACCGGCAGGTAGAGGAACCCGTACAGGTCGGTGACCCCGTCCCGCGCCTTCAGGACGAACGGCTCGGCCGGCGCCCAGCCGGCCTCGATCAGGCGCGAGATGTCCGCTTCCTCCAGCGTCTTCACCACGCGGCCGTCGGTGTTTCTCAGGGCGGTGACGGGGGCCCGGTCGCGCCTCGACCAGGTGTCGACGATCCAGTCGCCGGAAGGGGAGAAGGCGACCTGATGCAGGGCGTCCTCCGGCGTCAGGCGCTGAAGCCGCGAGCCGTCCAGCCGGACGCGATAGAGCTGGGCGGCGTGCGGGTTGAGCCCCTCCTCGCGCCCCATCGCCTCGAAGTAGAGCCAGCGGTTCTCTTCATCGATATGGTGGGGATTGGTGGCGTACCAGGGCCCGGAGGTGATCTGGTTCTTCAGCTCGCCGGTGGCGGCATCGAACAGGTAGAAGTGACCCCAGCCGTCGCGCTCGGAATGCCAGACGATCTCGGTGCCGTCGTTGATGACGCGCCAGTCCTCTTTGTCGTCGTTGATCGCGATGTCGATGAAGGTGCTGCCGGTCTCTTCGAGGATGGCGCGGGCCTCACCGGTGGCGGCATCGGCGGTGTACAGGACGACCCTCTGATGGCCTCTGAACTCACGCACGAAATAGATGCGGTCGCCGTTCTTCCCCCAGCGCAGATCGACCGGTTGCTCGCCCCAGAACAGGATGCTCGGCTCGGCCTTCACCTCCACCTCGGCGCCGGTGCCGATAGCGAAGATCGATAGCGTATAGGTCGGCAGCCCCTCATCGCCCGGCAGCGCGTAGCGGTAGCTGTGCAGGATCGGCCGCCCCTCGCTCGCCTCGATCAGGTGCAGCGGCTCGACCTTGCGCTCGTCGAGCCGGTAGGTGAGGATCTTCTTCGAGTCGGGCGACCAGACGGCGACCGGCACACGCTTCGTCTTCTGACGCCGCGCGGTGACCGTGTAGCAGCACCCCTCCGGCGGCACCGCATACCCGAAGTGCTCTTCGCCTGTGGTGCTCAGCTGCTTCTCCTCGCCGTCGTCGAGCGAACGGATCCAGAGGTTTTCGTCGCGGGCGAAGGCGACCCACTTCCCATCGGGTGATTTCACCTCGTCGTCCTCGATCTTCGCCACCTTCACCGGGCCGGTGCAGACGTAGCTCTCCAGATGACAGCGCCAGCGCCGCGGATCCGGCTCGGCATCTTCATCCTTGTCCTCCGTCTTCTCGTCCTCCTGGTCGCTGTCGGAGGTAGTCTCCTTCTCCCGCCCCTCCCCATCTCCTTCGGTCGCGTCCTTCTCGTCTGCGATGTCCCAGGCGGCCGCCTTCTTCTCCGGCACCGTCTCCCAGAACTCGATCATGCGGCCGTCCTCGACGTAATCGAGCTTCTCGAACGGCAGCTGCCAGGCGACGAACGACCGGCCGAGGGCGCGCGTGATGGCGGCGGCCATTCGGTCGTGGTCGAACGCCGGTCGATGAACGCCGGCGGCCGGGTCGACGTACATGAACTGATGACCGCCCGGGACCCGTTTGCGATACCAGAACCGATCCTCCTCCTCGATCCACTGCGGATCGACGGGGCTGCCGGAGACCAGTGTCTCGGCATTCCATCCGAGCATCCGCTCGGCGCGGGCGTAGTCGTCCCGGGTGACCTCACCGGCGACGGCGAGCGACACGGCAAACGTTACGGCCAGCAGAATCGGAAGCAGGGCGCGGATGCCCGCCCCGCACAGTCGTCCCCTCGAATCGATTGTCATGGTTGCCATCCTCCCCGATGTGGTAGCCGGATCGATTACCGAGTATAGGTGAAACCGCGCAAGGAGGGGGACGACGAGGCGCAGCGAGACGAGGCGGGGAAACGGGGCGAAGGCGTGACCGGGGCGTGTGAAAGGTTCCGGGAGAGACCGGCCCGTCACCGGCCTTCAACCCCGCGACGGGATCATTACGATGTTGCGGGGGACCGTGCCCCGCTCAGTGCGATGCCGCCTGGCCCTCGCCGGCCGACGCGGCAGTAGTCTGATGCGGTATCCCCGTCAGGTCGGGCAGCAGCGCGAAGATCAGCAAGGTGCACAGAATGAGAGGGGTCAGCGCGATGATCCCGAGCGTACGCTTTTCGAACTTGAGGTGCATGAAGTACATGGCGACCAGCAGCGCCTTGACGAGAGCGAGGCTGACGAGCAGCAGCCCGATGATCAGCCTGGCGATCGGCAGGTAGATGACGCCGATCTCGAGACCGGTCAGAATCGTGAGGATGTAGAACACGGCCATGTAGTTCGGTTCCTGGTGAGCGTGAGACATCACATCCCTCCCGGCATCTCTACAGCAGGTAGACGAAAGTGAAGACCAGAATCCAGATCAGATCAACGAAATGCCAGTACAGTCCGACGAGCTCGACGCCATTGAAACTGTCGGCCGAATACTTCCCTCGCAGGCTGTTGATGACGACGACTGACAGATAGATCACGCCGCCGGTCACGTGCGCTCCGTGGAACCCGGTGATGGCGAAGAACGTCGTCCCGAACAAGTGGTTTCCGAAGGGGTTGCTGGTGAAGCCGATCCCCAGGCCGTGGATCAGGTGATTCCACTCGTACGCCTGGAGGCCGAGAAAGATGACACCTCCGAGGATGGTCAGGAGAAGGTAGTTGCGCATCCGCGCCGGGTTGCCATGC
>CBDUYA010000279.1:0-4105 GCA_965371335.1 uncultured bacterium
GGGATCCCCGGCGCTCTCCTGGCGGGTCTTTGTACCGAGGACCGGGATCTTACCACAGCACAGGAGCCTGTCCGGGTATTCCGTTGGGCCGGCGGAATACCCGGACAGGATCAGTTGCGGCCGCCGCGAATGCTCTGCTAAAATCACCTCGCGTCGGAGTGAAACGGATGGTCGCTGCCCGGATTCTTCCGGGGAGAGGAAAGTCCGAACTCCACAGGGCATTGCGCTGGGTAACACCCAGTCCCGGTGACGGGAAGGAAAGTGCCACAGAGAACAGACCGCCGGGATGGAAGGGTTCTCCCTTCGGCCCGGTAAGGGTGAAACGGTGGGGTAAGAGCCCACCAGTGTTCCGGGTGACCGGAGCAGCTCGGCAAACCCCGCAAGGAGCAAGACCAAATAGGGGAGCGCAAACGGGTGGCCCGTCCCGCAGCTCCCGGGTAGGTCGCTTGGCGGTGTCGCCTCTGCGGCGCCGCCGCCCCCGCGGGAAACCGCGCGGGTAGAGGAATGACCATCGGCCGCCTTCACGGCGGCAACAGGATTCGGCTTACGGTTCACTCCGCCCCATCCACGACTTCACGTTCGCGTCTCCTGCGGGCTCTCACCGGTTTGAATGTCGCCATCGCGTCCCTCGGCCGCGATCTCTACCGTCATCCGGAACTGAGCGAGGAGGAGCATCGCTCCGCCGCCCTCCTGGTCGGTTTTCTGGCCGGGGAGGGGTTTCGCGTCAGGGAGGGGATTGCCGGCTTGCCGACCGCGTTCGTGGCCACCAAGGCCGGCCGGCGGGGCGGCCCCCGGGTGGCGGTGCTGGCGGAGTACGACGCACTGCCCGGCATCGGTCACGCTTGTGGCCACCACCTCATCGGCGCGGCGGCCTGTGGCGCGGCGGCGGCGGTTGGTCGCGTGATCGAAAAGGAGGCCGGTGAAATCGTCGTCATCGGCACGCCGGCCGAAGAGACGATCGGGGGCAAGGTGGTGATGGCCGATCGCGGCGTGTTCCGCGGTCTGGACGCCGCCCTCATGTTTCATCCCTCGACCGAGAACAGGGTCTACACGACCTCACTGGCCTGCCATTCGCTGGAGGTCATCTACAAAGGCAAGGCGGCGCACGCCGTCGCCTCACCGGAGACAGGAATCAACGCGCTACAGGCTCTCCTCCACCTGTTCTCGGCCGTCGACCGGCTGAAGCGCCGGCTGCCTCCGGAGGTGCGCATGCCGGGGGTCATTCTGGAGGGAGGTCGGCGGGCCAACATCGTTCCCGATCGGGCCGTCGCCCGGTTCTCGCTGCGCGCCGCCGACCTGTCGGGATTGCGGCGGGTGGAGCGCGCCTTCCGCGCCGCCGTGCGCGCGGCCGCGCGCGCCACCGGGGCGCGCGCCGTCGTCCGCGCGGTCGATTATCCCTACGCGGAAATGGTCACCAACCGGACACTCGCCGATCTGTTCAAGCAGGAGCTGGCCCTGATGGGACGCCGGACGATCGACACGCCGCGCAAGCGCATGGGATCGCTCGACATGGGCAACGTCAGCTACCGGGTGCCCTCCATTCATGCCTATATTGCCGTCGCGCCGCGCTCCGTGCCGCTTCACTCGGTGCGCTTCGCGCGTTACTCCGGAGGAGCCACGGGGAGGGCGGGTTTGCGGGTGGCGACCCGGGCGCTCGCCTGCGTGGCGCACACGCTGCTGGCCGACGGCCGGGTGCTGGAGAGCGCCCGCCGCGAGTTCCGCGCGTTCCGCCGGCGCCCCGGGAAGAGGACGCGATGAGGCAAGCCGCATGACCCCGCTCATTCCGCCGCCTCTGCGCCCCGGCGACATGATCGGGGTGGCGGCTCCGGCCGGGCCGGTTGATCGGTCCGCGCTGGAGGCCGGGATCGCCTATCTCGAGTCACGCGGATTCCGTCTGCGCCGCGGGCGGCACATCGGCGATCGATATGGCTATCTTGCCGGTGCGGACGCCGACCGGCTGAGCGACCTCAACTCCCTGCTTGCCGATCCCGATCTGGCCGCGATCTGGTTCGTCCGGGGTGGCTACGGGTCGGGCCGCATCATCGATCGTATCGATTTCGAGCCGCTGCGTCGCGAGCCCAAAGCTCTCATCGGCTACAGCGACCTGACGGTGGTGCAGGCGGCCGCCTGGCGGCATTGCGGCCTGGTGACCTACTACGGTCCGATGGTCGCCGATCTCGGGGACTCAGGACGGTTCGACGAGAGCTCTCTGTGGGAGGCGGTGTCGGGCGACGGCGGACTCTCCAGCCATTCCCCCGGCCGCTCCACGGTCCTCCGGCCGGGCAGAGGGGAGGGGCCGTTGGTCGGCGGATGCCTGTCGCTTCTGGTCAGTCTGATCGGGACGCCATGGGATCTGCCCACCGACGGCGCTATTCTCTTCTGGGAGGAGGTCAACGAGGATCCCTTCCGCATCGACCGGATGCTCGGTCACCTCCGTCACGCCGGCAAACTCGATCGACTGCGCGGCATGGTGGTCGGCAGGCTGGTTGGTTGCGAGCCACGCAACGCCGGTGGCGGCCCGAGCATCGAGGAGATTCTGCGCACCCACCTGAAAGCGACCGACTATCCGGTGGTCCTCGACCTTCGGGCCGGGCATGCCGAGGCGAAAATCACCCTGCCGCTGGGGCGCACCGCGCGTCTGGAAACCGACCCTCCCCGCCTGACGTTCCCCGCCCCGGTCCTCAGCGGACCGTGAATTCGAGGTTCTGCGTCAGCTCGGTACCGGCGATCTTGTCGTTCAGGCGGGCTTCCATCCTGAACTCCGCCGGGAGTCTCTGGTCCGGCCGCAGCAGGTCCTTGAGATCGATCGAGTAGAGCTCGACCTGTCCCTGCGCCTTCTGGATCGGCTTGCGGAACGGCTTCCAGACCCCCTCCTCCTTGAGGAAGAAGGAGTAAGTCGCCTCCATTTTGGGCCGGCCGGTCGCGGGATCGGTGGCCGGATTGTAGACCTGGTAATAGAACGACAGCGCTTCGTTCTTGCCCAGCACCGGCACCGCCCGCGGCACCAGGCGGTACGACCCGAGCACGTACGGTCCCGAGGCCTGCTCCTCGCCGCCCGGCCCCGGGCTGGGGGTGAGCGGCTGGATGCCGGCCAGCAGCGAGACCGAGCTCATCTTGAAGGTCTGATCGGTGTAATCGGGCACCGTGACCGTCTCCACCTTCACGCCCATCTGCCCGGTCATCACCTTGTCCTCGACCACGGCGGCGATGCGGTATTCGCCCGGTCGGACGTTGCGGCGCGCCTGATAGATGAAGCTGCGCGGCGGGCATGATTCGAGAGGGGCCGCCACGAACGGCAGGTCGCCGGTCAGGTTGACCGGCCTGGCGCTCTCGTCGCCCGGCTGCAGACGCGCGAACGGCAGAAGGGCGACGTCCCCGCTGCCGTGAGCCGCTTCCCGCGGGATCTCGAGGTTGATCACGGCGAGGGTCGATCCGTCGGCCGTCTTGTAGAAATCGTAGGAGAGCTCGAACGGGACGTCCTGCGGGCCCATTCCCTCGCTGAGGAACCGCTCGAGGATCGGGATCTGCCGCTGGCTTTCGGGTGACAGCTCCTGCTCGGGATCGGGCTCTTCCACGCCGGCCAGGACGGGTACCGTCTGCGCCAGCGACGGCGGGACCCAGCCGATGCCGCGGGTTTCGGGATGGGCCGCGACGTAGGCTGCCAGATTCTTCTTGCCGAGCAGCAGGAACTTTCCTACCTGTCCCGGAGCGAACTCGATCTCGATGCGCTCCTCGATCCCGGTGCCGGGATCCGGCTCGTAGGTCCAGGTCTGGTACTGGCGTGAATCGCGATCCATGTCGGTGGGGGCGCCGAGCAGGATGAACACCCGGCCGCGATCGTCGAGAGCGCCGGGCATCGTCTGGCTGGCGAATCTCTGATCCGCCTGCTCGACCCGGTGCCAGAACTCGATCTCGTACTCGTTCATCGGCGTGTCGGGGGTCGGGTCGCGCTCCGCCCAGAACTTCTCGATGAAGGCGGCGCGAGTTGCCTCATCCTTCAATTTCTTGTACACCTTGATCTCGTCCTTGGTCATCAGCCATTTCACCGGCCCTTTGATCCAGTTCTTGTCGGGGGTCTTGTATTCCTCGGGGATAGCGGCTGCCG
>CBDUYA010000280.1:0-4081 GCA_965371335.1 uncultured bacterium
GAAGCTGCTGGCGGCGCGGCCCCGCGCGAAGCGCCCGGCCGGCACGCCGGGGTTCTCCGAGGTGGTGCGCGTGCGCCAGGCCGGCCTGGCGCCGAACCGCCTCGACAATCCGTTGCGCGATCTGGAGCATGCGCTGGAGGAGGGATCGCGGGCGGCCGACGAACCGCTGCGGGCTCTCGCGCTCGGCAGCCTGACGGCGCGCGCCCGCGATCTGCGGCAGCGGTTCACCCTCTTCCTGGAGCAGCGGATGGACGAAGCGGTCTACTGGATCGATCCGGGGAGCGGCCCGCGGCGCGGTCCGACGCTGCACGCCACGCCGATCGAGATCGCGCCGGTGCTGCGCCAGAAACTGTTCGACTCCGGCCGCAGCGTCGTGCTCACCTCGGCGACTTTGACCTCCGCGTCGTCGTTCGCCCATCTGCGGCAGCGGCTCGGCATCACCGGCGCGTCGGAGGTCGCCCTCGGCTCGCCGTACGACTTCGAGAAACAGGCTCTTCTCTATCTGCCGGCCACGATGCCGGACCCGGTGAGCGAGGCGGGCGATTTCGCCGGCGCGGTGATCGAGGAGTGCCGCCGCATCGTCCGGGCAACCGACGGGGGCGCCCTGGTCCTGTTCACCTCCTACGCGTTGTTGCGGCGCGCCCACGAGACCCTGGCGACCGACAAAGTGCTGCAGGGGATGCGCTTTTTTCGTCACGAGCGGGGTGTCGCTTCGCCGATCCTGGAGGAGTTCCGGGCCACCCGGAGGGGTGTTCTGTTCGGCACCCTCACTTTCTGGCAGGGGGTCGACGTGCCGGGCGATGCGCTGCGCTGCGTGATCATCACCCGTCTGCCGTTCGAGGTGCCGGATCATCCGGTGGCCGAGGCGCGCAACGAAGCGATCCGCGCCCGCGGCGGCGATCCGTTCACCGACGACAGCCTGCCGGAGGCGATCCTCACCTTCCGGCAGGGGTTCGGGCGACTGATCCGGTCGCATGACGACCGCGGCATGGTCGCCATCCTCGATCCGCGCGTCGCGACGCGACCGTACGGCGCCTCGTTTCTCGAATCACTGCCGCCCTGCCGCCAGACCGACTCGATGAAGGAGGTGGAGCGCTTCTTCGCGGTCCGTTGATGCCAGGTGTCAAATATTTGTCACCACCGGCGACGGCAGGCGCTCACGGCCCCGCCTAGCTTTCCGCAGATTCGTTCAATCCACCGTCATTTCTCCTTGCTCCATCCCGGCTCTCGTCGTAGATAGTCATCACCCATAACGATTTTGTCAGCGTGAATCGAGGCGGCCCGCCGCGTCAACCGCCCGGGAGTGATTGCCATGAAACAAGTGCCCAGCACAATTGTTGCCGTCGGGCTCGGGCTGATCGGCTGCCTGGTGCTCTTGGCGTGCAACGACGACGGTGTCTCAATCAATCCACCCGCTGGCAGCCCGGCGGGGATCGGCTTCGTCGACAACGTGCCGCGGATCCAGGGGGACTGGCTGGCGCTGGCGACGCTGACCGGGAACACCTGCGGCGCGATCGCGGGCGTTCCTCCCGATCAGATGACCCTGCGGATCATGCAGGCTGACACTGCTATCCAGATTGAGATCGAGACTCCATGCGGAGCAGGTCCCATCGAGGCAGCCGGCACTCTCACCCCGAGTAATGTCCTGACGGCGACCTCAACCCGCTCGCTGGTCGTCAGCCAGAACTGCACGCTGGAACTGAGCGAGGAACTCACCGCCATCGCCAACAACACCGGCGATCAAATCGACGGGAGCACGACCATCACGATCATTCCGGTCGACACCCCGACGACCGACTGCGGCGGCGGCTTTCCCTGCACCATCGACGCGACCTTCGTCGCCGAGCGTTGCCCGCCGGCCGACTGCAACCTGCCGGCCTGCGCTGCGGCCACCGTTCCCTGATCAGACGTCGCTCCACATCTCGCGAAACTGGTGGACCGAGCCGACGGCGTAGCCGGCGTAGTGATTATTGAAGTAGCCGTAAACGGTGCGCGGCTCCTCCAGCATCTTGCGGATCGCGGCGATCCAGGAGCGCAGCGGCCCGCTGCGGTCGACGATCAGCTTGTCCCAGCTCTTCGTCTTGCGCTCGATGCCGCGCCGGTCGCCGAGCCAGCGGATGTAGGAGAAGTCGGCCGTCAGCGTCTCCGGACGGCTCACCATGTCGTCGATGCGATAGAACCAGGGGTGATCGATCCAGGCGAGGGCGACGCCGTGCTTCCTCAGCAGGTCGAGGAGTCGCGGCACGACGAAGTTCTTATTGCGCACCTCGACGGCGAAGCGCCGGCCGGCGGGGAGGGTCGGCAGGAAGCGCTCGAGGCGGTCGATGAAAGGCCCCGGCTCGGGGAATTCCCCTTTGCGGAAATAGCGGAACTGAAACAGAATCGGCCCGAGCCGATCCTCCAGGCGGTCCATCACCTTGAGGAAGGCGTTCATCTCCTCGCCGCAGTCCTCCAGAAGCTTTTCGTGCGTGATCACCTGCGGGACCTTGGCGGCAAACAGGAACCGGTCCGGGGTGCGCTTGCGCCAGTTCTCGACCATGCGGGCGGCGGGGATGCGGTAGAAGGTGGCGTCGACTTCGACGGTGTCGAACTGACTGGCGTAGTGCCCAAGGTAGCCGGACGGCTCCATCTCCTCCGGATAGAAGACACCCTTCCAGGAGGGGGCGCTCCAGCTCGAGGTCCCGATGCGCAAGCGTGCGGGAAGGGCGCTGTTTGGTTCGCTCACGTTCCCCTCAAACCTTCTGCTCCTGGTATTCGAGCGCTACGCCGGCTCCTCGATCGGTCCCTTCTCGAAGCGACGAATACGGCCCTTCAACTCGTCGTCGAGGAGACGCGGCTTCCCTTTGTCGTAGTCGTACATCACCTGCACGGAACGGCCCTCGACGATCATCCGCCCGCTCTTCTCGTCCCGCAGCAGGTACTGGAACGTGAACGAGGTGCGCCCGAAGCGGGTCACTGTGATATGGCAGCCAAGCTCGTCGTCGAGCGTCGCGGGACTGCGGTAGTCGCACTCAACCCGGGCGAGCACGTAGGTGCTCTCGGGACGGCCGGCCCACGCGCCGAGCACTTTCCAGTAGCCGGCGCGGGCGTTCTCGAAGTACGTGATAAAGACGGCGTTGTTGACGTGGCCCATCATGTCGATGTCCTTGAAGCGGACCTCGATCGGCACGACCAGAGAGTACCCCGAGGCCGGCTTCATCACCACATCGCCGCGCCGCCGTCGAAGTTGACCGCCTGGCCGGTCATCCCCGCCCCCGCGTCGGAGGCAATGAACAGAGCCATACGGGCCACCTCGTCCGGCTGCAGAAAGCGCCCCAGCGGGACGCGGCTCTCCGCCGCCTGGCGGAACTCCCCGGCCGGCACGCCTGCGCGCCGGGCACCGTCCTCGATCCCCTGGCGAGCCATGTCGGTGTCAACCCAGCCGGGACAGATGGCGTTGACGGTGATGCCGCGCGGCGCCAGCTCGAGAGCGTGGGCTCTGGTGAGGCCGATCACTCCATGTTTGCTGGCGCAGTAGGCGCCGTATTCCGGCACGCCGAACTTACCGAGCACCGATGAGATGTTGATCACGCGCCCGCCGCCCCCGTCCGGCATATGGCGCACCGCCTCGCTCGTGCAGTAGTACATTCCGGTCAGGTTGGTGTCGAGGATCTCCTTCCAGCGCGTGTCGACCGCCTCGCGCTCCCCTTCGCCGCCCGGCGGCGCGAGAGGCGTGAGGCCCGACACGCCCGAGTTGTTCACCAGGATGTCGACCCGGTCCCAGACCTCGATGACGTTGCCGATCATCACCTCGACGTCGCCCCGGTCCCGGACATCGCAGCGGAACGGGACGATGCGATGGTCCCCCTGGTTGACCGCATTGGTCATTGTCTGCAGGCTCCTGCTGTCGCGCGAGGCGACCGCCACCCGCGCACCTTCTTTATAGAACAGCTCCGCGATCGCCCGGCCGATGCCCCGGCCCCCTCCGGTGACCACGGCGACTTTGCCCTCCAGCTGCATCAGGTCCTCCCCTCCTGTCGATCCAGGTACTCACGTAAGGCCTCCCGCGTGCTGCGGAAGGCGAGGTCACCCCACGGAATCT
>CBDUYA010000281.1:0-4055 GCA_965371335.1 uncultured bacterium
CGGTGTCCAGGCCTCGCTCTGCGCGTGGCCCGCGCCGATCGACTCGGGCGGGCCGCGGTGCTCGGCAAGACGGAGGACTTCTTCTCGCTGCATCCCGAGCTCGGCCATGACCTCCTCGATTGTGAGTCCGCTCTCCAAGAGACCGGCGACGAGCGCGGCCATCGGCAGGATTGCATGTTCGCCCCGCGCCCGGTTGTGCCGGATGGTTGCCGCGATCCGCTGGGTCTCGTCGGCATCGATGACGACGACGGGCACCTTGCCATTTGTGAGCTTGGCGATTTCCTTGTGTCCCGCGACCGTCCAGCGGTGAAACCCATCGACAATCGTCTTCCCATCCCGGAGCACGACGATCGGCTGCGTCCAGCCTTGCAGGAGGATAGACCGCTTGAGGAGCTTGAGTTCGAGCGGTGGGACGTGGTTCGGGTTGTAGTCGTTGGGGATGAGCGAGTCCCGCCTCACCCATCGCACGTTGCTCACCGGTTGGGACTCGTTCATGTCTTTACTTCCCTGATGTAGGTCTCGTCCTCGGCGATGAGGGTCGCCTCCTCATCCGGTGGCAACGAGCAGAGATAGTCGCCCTCGGGTCTCGCCCACCGATAAAGCGGGTGCCCATGCCGCCGGGCGATGAGCCGTTCCGGCGTGAGCCACAGGAGCACGTAGCGCTCGCTCATCTCGATCCTCTTCAAACCCTCGATTCCGAACCGGTCGAGGACCAGTCCCACCAGTTCGGAGTCGTTCTCCGTGTCGAGTCTCAGATGCAGCCGCGCCGCTGATCTGCGAATTTGTCGGACGGTCCCATTGTGCGCAATCGCAGAGCGGCCGATGGGGATGGGCTGATTGTTCTCCGGCTGGCGCCAGTCCCCGCTGGTCGAGAGCCGCGCGTGACCGATGACGGCGCAAGCGCCGGAGGCGCGGTCCACCGGCGACCTGTCGCAAGCATATGGCAGGGCGACGCTATGCACGGAGACGGCGCCTCGGTCAATCCACGCCGAGCCATGCGCATGCGGGCCTCGGCGGGCAGCGAGCTCCGCGACGGTGTCCAGCGCCGCCCAATCCGCGGCCGAGCCGATGAATCCGTAGATGCCGCACACTATCTGATGCTCCCGACGAATCGTTTGGCGGATTCGATCTTCGTCGCCGCACGCATCACAATCCCCTTGTCGATCTCCCAGACCTCCGACCAGCCGTGCATGATCGATCTCGTCCACTGCCTGGCGGGCCATGAGCCCGTGCCGACGCGAAAACCCCTCGGCCAACGGTAGCATGGCGGCATCGACCGTTTGTGATAGTGGAGGTAGGCGAGTACCTGCTCGTGCGTCCAGTCTCGGATCGGCGAGTATCGGGTGATGCCGGACCGATTCGTATAGACGCCGCCATCCCGCCCGATGTAGTTGCCGTCGGCGTACCGGCGTCCGACCAGGATCATGTCGAGCCGATGGCGCCGCACGAACCGGTCCTGCCCCCAATGGTTGACGCCTCTGAACCACCGGACCGCAATGGCATTATCCTTCGGAAACAGCATGTCCTCGTGCCTGAAAAGCCAATCCAGGTCCCAGCCGTTGTTGAAGACTTCCAGTCGCGCCGGCATGTGATCCGTGACCCACTCAAGGAAGGCCGGATATTCAAGGTTGGTCATGCCGAGGCAGCAGCGTTCGATTCCCGCCGGATCGCAAACGCCTTGCAGCACGACGGAATCCTTGCCGCCGGACCAGCCGAAGCCGACGTTCTTTCCATCGGTGACGCGAACGATCTCAGCGACCGTTGCCTCGATGAGCGAATCCAACTCGCGGCGCGAAACGACAGACTCGATGCGGCGCATCGCCGAGAGGAAGTCCTCGTGCATCGCGGTTTGCTTACGGGCGATCATCCTCGATACCCCGATATCTGCGCAAGCGTCCGCTTCTTGAGGATGCCCCGACCGGCGACCTTGGCGAGTTCCTTCCAGCTCACCCCGCTGATCGTATGACGCGCCTCATCGGGGATGGGCTCGGCCCGGCCGAGGAACCTCACGCACCGCGTCTTGTGCTCCCGGATGAGTTCGGCGATGTTGGCGCTGACCTTCCCTCGCGTGTTCTTCGGCCACATGAGCAGCAGTCTCGTCACGAAGTCCCGCCAGGATTCGCCGGGCGCGGGATGATGGACGCCGCCGTATTGATAGAGCACCGTCTTGCTGTACCGCGCCGCACAGTCGGCGCCATCGACACGAGACTGCATCCTGTCCCAAAGATGCGGCCATCCCTTCTTGAACATCCAGAGATTCTTCGACGGCTCCTCGCCGTAGGGTGGCGCGATCCGCGCCGAGGGCGGGGCTATGCCGAGCCGGGCGAAGATGTCATACGCCCGGTTGTAGTCCCAGCCTCGTTCGTGCATGAGCAGCCAGACATCCTCGACCGCGAAGTCGTAGATCGGATCGGCGGTGCGGATGTGCGACCACTCGGCCATCGCGGCCTTGCTCAGATACGCCTCGAACCCACGCCGCCTCGCCACCATCCGGTAGCGGGTCAGGCTCTCCTGTGTCCTGCGGCCGAGGAACTGGACCGTCGTTCCCTTCGCCTTCGGGCACCAGTGGCCCATCTGATGGGCGATGTCGGTCGCCGGGATGTCGGGCCGGTCCTCGCGGCTCACGGCATGGCCCGGCATCTCGCGGCACCAGCGCTCTCGCTCGCCCGGGTCCCAGGTGAACCACCACGGCTGCGACCGCGAGCAGGCGTTGCGATGCTTGACCGGGACGCAGGACCAGATGAGATCGAGATCATCACGCTGCCGGACCCGGCTCACATAATCGACCGTGTCCGGCGGGATGGCCTCCTCGTCAATAAAGAGGACCGAAACGGGGAGCCTGCCGAGTTCTCCGGCCACCTCGACGACGAGATTGAGCATCACCGTGCTGTCCTTGCCACCGGAGAAGAGGACGATCTGATGATCGCTCACCGAGTAGGCGTGCCGAATCCGATCGAGTGCCATCGGATAGACACCCTGTCCCACTGCCATCCGCTCGCCGAAGACCTTTTTAACCACCACCCTCGGCCCCCATGATGATCTCGGCCTCGGCGTGGATGCCCGAACGGTTGTCGATCTTTCGCCCATCGACCCACGTCCGGTTGACCATCGGATGGGACTCGTGTGTCGGTCCCCAATCGCTGTCGGGGTGATAGGCGATCACATCCATGCTCGAATCCGGGCCGGTCCGGAACCGGTGAAGGCCATCCTTCGGGATCACGAAGATGAGGCCGGGGACCAGCGGCGTCGTCCCGATCGGCGTGATGCAATCTCCCCGACCACGAGCGACGATCCCGATGCGGACCGATGGATGCGTGTGCTCGGTCTGGTCGATCTCCGGCGGGAAGTGAAGATGATTGAGGCACGGGTCGCCGAGAAGCGGGGGGCAGGAGAGCACGGTGTCGGAGCATCCGTCGATGTACCGGAGCCGGCCGCGCTCCTCGATCGGGCCGCCACAGCCGCCGAGCCCGCGGAAGCCGAGCCGCTGAACGAGAAGGCCGACCGCGCCGGGCTCGGCGCGAAAGACGCAGCCGCCGGTCGGGGTGGTGAACCACTGCCCGGCACTGACGGTGAAGCCCGCGCCGGCGTAGGTGACGTGGGCCGTCCCGTCCTGGATAAAGCCGAAGCAGGCGCCGTGTTCGGTGAGGATCAGTTCCCGGCCCAATTCCCCGCCCCGAATGGCATATACGCGGGAGCGGAACCGCTCGTCTCGGTCCTCGTAAAGCGGGCCGGTAACGCCGGACGCATGATGCCGCCGGAGTTTGTCGGCATCCCAACAGCAAAAGTGTTCTGTGATCATGATGACTCCTTTCGTTCGATGAGCAGCAACAGCGCCCCGGCCATAGTGGCGGCGCCGTGCCTCTCCTTGACGTTGTTGATCCGGGTCCGCAGCGTGTCGATGACCGCCCGCGGCCCGGTGATGACCAGTGAAACCTCCTCGTTCCGGGCGCCAGATCGGGCGGATGAGGGGTCCCCATCGTCGCCCGCCTCGCCACCGAGGCCCTCGAAGTGGGCCAGGTCGGCATCGAGGGCCGAGCGGCTCATCAGGTCGTCCA
>CBDUYA010000282.1:0-4050 GCA_965371335.1 uncultured bacterium
CCCGGCGCCAGCGGTGCAGGACGCGGCCCTCCATGTTCATGAGAATCGCCTCGGGGGCATGGCCCGAAACATAGAAGTTCAGGCCGGCGAACACGAGTGACGGATCGTGCCGGACGACGACGCCCGGCGCAGAGCGCTTGCGCGAGCCGCTCGCGTATCCGATCGATTCGAGTTGCTCGATTCTGCGGCGCTGCTCTTCGCTCAGCTGCGGATCGAACCGGTGGGTGCGGAACTGCCGCCAGCGGCCAGGGGTTTCGAGGTTGCGCGGCAGATCGGGTGATTCGATGACACCTTCGAGGACCGGCTCGCGCCCAGCACGGATCGCCTCGATGCGGTCAGCGGTCGCGGTGGCGGCGCAGAGGTGGCCGCGCGCGGTCGGATGATAGTCATCGTGGGCCAGACGCTCCTTGGACTCCCGCAGGCAGTCCTGGAAGGCCGGCAGCAGATCAAGAAGGTGAAAGCCGTTCTCCTCGGACAGGTAACGCAGGACGGCGTGCACGTCGTGGTGGGGGTAGTCCACCAGATCATGGAACGTCGGGAAGACGGCGACCAGGACCTCGAACCCGGTGTCGTGGGCCATCGCCGCCAGCTCACCGAACGACGCCTCGACGGTGTCCTCCGCGAGGCCGGCATAATCCTCCGCCCGCACCGCATCGTCCCGCCCCGTGAGCAACGGCCGGACGCGGTAGCGGACAAATCGGTAGAGGGCGCTCTTCACCAGCCAGGGATTCATCGACGGAAGACCGAGCTCCTCTCCTTCGCCCGCCTGGGCGACCAGGGCGTCGAGCAGGTCGGTGAACGATGCGGTGTCGTTGAGGCAGTAGGCGAGGACCACCAGATCGGGGCTGTACCGCAGCCCCTTGATCCGCAGCGTCTCGACCTCCTGCTGTGTGTTGTAGCCGGAGACGGCAAAGCTCATCACCTCGCTGGCGGGGTCGGTCCGCCGCAGATGCTTCTCCAGCAGCGCCGGGAAGGTGTCCTCGAACTCCGCCACCTTCAGACCGCCCGCGACGCTGTCGCCGAGAACGATAATCCGGTAGGCGTCGTGAGGTTTCGCGACAGCATGTTCACGATCTCTGAAGCCGAGGCTGTTGCTGCGCCCCCGGTAGTCGTAGAAGGCAAGAGCCTCGTCGCGGTAGTCGAGGTCGGGGATCAGCTCGAAGCCGATCTTCGGGTTGTCCGACAACCGGAAGCGGCCCCGTTCCACCGTGGTGACATCAGGCGCCAGGCCTGAAAGGGCGATGACAATCTCCAATCCCAGGATACCGCTCAAGAGGCTCCCGGACAGAATGAGGACCTTCTGCAGAGGGGTCGCGGCGCCCTGCGCGCTGCCCGAACGGCTTCGATTCCCGATCATCCCGCCGACGAGGATACGCCACCCATCCGTCGCGGTGAATCCCGGACGCCGGAAGGTCGACGGCGAAAATAGATTAACTGTTGATATAACAGGCCTTATTCTCTCGACAACACGCTGTCCCGGGCACCCGGATCAGCCAGCCAGCGGCTGGCAAAGATGCGGGTGACGACCTAGATTGTGGGGGTAATTGCGGGGGGATAGCATGAATCGACGCTGGCTCGTTCCGTTCGGCATTCTCATCGCTATCGCCCTGCTGTCCCTGACGATCAGGGAGAGCCCCGCCCCGGCGACCGGCGCCGCGATCAACCCGGCCGATGTTGCCTGGCTGCTGACCGCCACCGGACTAGTGCTGCTGATGACGCCGGGGCTTTCCTTCTTTTATGGCGGGATGGTCAGCGCCAAGAACGTCATCTCGACCATGCTGCAGAGCTTCATCGCCCTCGGCGTGATCAGCCTCCTCTGGGTGGTGGTCGGATTCAGCCTGGCGTTCGGCGAAAGCTGGCACGGCCTGATCGGCAATCCGGCGACCTACTTCATGTTCCGCGGCGTCGGCGCCGCGACCCATCCGGATCTCGCTCCGACCATTCCCCTGCTGTTGTTCGCCATGTTCCAGCTGAAGTTCGCCGTCATCACCCCCGCGCTGGTGACCGGCTCGTTCGCCGAGCGGGTCCGTTTCTCCGCCTACCTCCTCTTCATGTGCCTGTTCAGCCTGGCCGTCTACTGCCCGCTCGCCCACTGGACCTGGCATCCGGACGGCTTCCTGAGGCAGTGGGGCGTGCTCGACTTCGCCGGCGGCACGGTGGTGCACATGTCGGCCGGGTTCGCGGCACTGGCGGCCGCCATGGTCCTCGGGCCGCGCCTCGCCCGTAACACTGGCGCGCAGCCGCCGGCCAACACGACCCACGTGCTGCTCGGCACCGGCATGCTCTGGTTCGGCTGGTTCGGCTTCAACGCCGGCTCCGCCCTCGCCGCCGACGGGACGGCGACCCTCGCCTTCGCGACGACGAACACCGCCTCGGCCGCCGCGATGCTCGCCTGGATGTTCTTCGATGGCCTGCGCGGTCGCAAACCGTCGGCGCTCGGCGCCTGCATCGGGGCCGTCGTCGGCCTGGTTGCCATCACCCCCGCCGCCGGCTTCGTCAGCGTTCCGCACAGCATCTTCATCGGCGTCACGGCCAGCCTGCTGAGCAACATCGCCGTTCACATCAAGAGCCGCTCCACTCTCGACGACACGCTCGATGTATTCCCCTGCCACGGAGTCGGGGGAATCGTCGGCATGCTCCTCACCGGGATCCTGGCGCGCGAGGTCGGACTGCTGTGGGGCGAGACGACGACCTTCATGTACCACCTGCTCGCCCTGGTGATCGTCAGCGCCTTCTCGTTCCTGATGTCGCTGGCGTTGTTCCGGCTGACCGGGTCGATCATCTCGCTGCGGGTGTCGGCGGAGCAGGAAGCGGTCGGTCTCGATCTGAGCCAGCACGCCGAGTGCCTCATCTTCGAGTCGCGCGCGCCGCGGGAAGAGCCGGTCCGCGGCGCGACCGGCACCGAGGGGTAGCCTTTCTGGTAGGATTCCCGCATGCGAGGGGACGCACCGGGACCGGCGGCGCCAATCGCGGCATGGGTCATCCCGATCGCGCTGCTCCTGACCGTCGCCTGCTCCGCTCCCGGCGACGGCGGTGCCGTGCCGGAGATCGAAGGCGCCCCGGCCGCGTCACGCGCCGGTGACGACTGGCTGCGCGGCGCAACCGGCAGCGTGGAGCACCCCGGCCTGCTCTCCCGTCTCGACGATCTCCCGCCCGGCCTCGACACCCTGATGCAGCCCTGGCAGGGTGATCTCGACGGCATGATTGAGCGTCGCGTCATCCGCCTCCTGACCGTCTTCAGCCCGATGTTCTATTACCTCGACGGACCGGAGCAGCGCGGCATCGTCTACGAATCGGCCCTGCAGTTCGAGAAGGGGCTCAACCGGCAGCTCAATCGGCGCCACCTGCAAGTGCGCGTGGTGATCATCCCGATTCCGCGCGACGAACTGCTCTCCGCCCTCGTCGAGGGGCGTGGCGACATCGCGGCGGCCAATCTGACCATCACCCCGGAGCGTCTCGAAACGGTCGACTTCTCCGCGCCGATTCTCCGCGAGGTGAGCGAGATCATCGTCACGGGGCCGGCCGGGGAAGAGGTGGCGACCCTCGACGACCTGGCCGGCCGGGAGATCCACCTCCGCGCCGGGAGCAGCTACTGGTCAAGCGTCGAGCGGTTCAATCAACAGATGATCGACCTGGGAAAGAAGCCGATGCGCCTGATCGAGGCCCCGGCCTGGTTCAGCGATGAAGGGATCCTGGAAATGGTGCATGCCGGGGTTGTGCCGATGACCCTCATCGACCGACACAAGGCCGATTTCTGGGCCCAGTTCTTCGACAACATCGTCCTCCACCCCGGCGTCGCCCTGCGCTCAGGCGGGGAAATCGCCTGGGCATTCCGCCAGGACAGCCCGCGTCTGGCCGAGAGGATCAACGAGTTCGTACGCCGGCACCGCAAGGGAACGCTGTTCGGCAACGTCATCTTCAACCGCTACCTGCACGAGGAACGATGGGTCCGCTCGCCCCTCGATACACCGGAGCGGGCGCGCCTCGAGGAGATCTCCTCGCTGTTCAGGAAGTACGCCGGTGAGTAAGGATTCGACTGGACGCTGATCG
>CBDUYA010000283.1:0-4037 GCA_965371335.1 uncultured bacterium
GAGGACTTGATAATACGGCAACGTATATTGTCGCTCGCGTTGCCGTAGCATCCGCGTTTCCTCATCGGTGAGTTTGATCAAGAACGGGCTCTTTCTCGGCATAGGTTCCCTCCGGAAGCAATTCCGAAGAGACCATACCCGAAGGCCAACAGCCCGTCAATATACGTTAGTGTATTGATACCGACGGGTACTTAGCTTCTTTCGGATTAAAGTTAACTGTTGACAATTGAGTGGATAGGCGGATGGATGACAGCAGGAATAACCGCCTTGTAGCGTCTGACGGTCAACCGGGAGCGTTCCCGGGGGCGGGCGGGCGGAGAACATCAAGGTGCGGTCTCGATTGACTTCGACCGATCGAAAGCGGAAGATTGCGCCACTGCCATTCGGAGGGAAGCGGTGATGGAGAAAGCGACGTTCGGCGCCGGTTGTTTCTGGGGCGTCGAAGAGGCCTTCCGCAACGTGCGGGGCGTCACCTCGACCGCGGTCGGCTACCTCGGGGGGACGACGGAGAACCCGACCTACAAGGACATCTGCAGCGGCGGCACCGGGCACGCCGAGGTGGTCCAACTGGAGTTCGACCCGAGCGTGGTGAGCTACCGGGAGCTTCTCGAAGTCTTCTGGAGCAATCACGATCCAACCACCCCGGACCGCCAGGGCCCCGACGCCGGCTCGCAGTATCGTTCGGCGATCTTCTTTCACAACATCGAGCAGGAGACGACTGCGACCGCGTCGAAGGCTGAGATCGACAGGAGCGGCCGCTTGCGGGATCCGGTGGTGACCGAGATTTCACCGGCCTCGACCTTCTACCTTGCCGAGGACTATCACCAGCGCTACCTCGAAAAGCGCGGCCTCGGATCATGCCAGGTCCGATGAGCACCCCACGCGGGCGGGATTTCCCCTGGGTCGCGATCGTCGCGGCCGGCCTGTTGTTCGGCTGCGCCGCCGGAGGCTCCTCCGGCAAGAGCGAGCGGGCAGATATCCCGCCGCCGGTCGAGATCGGCGGGTCGGAGGTCCGCTCGACGGTGCGCGCCGTCGTGCAGATGCGTCCCGGCGGACCGGTTGAGGAGGTCGAGATGCCGGTGCATGCCGTGCCGGTCGAGCCGCCTGCGGTCACGGCGGAGGCGGCCGGCCTGGAAGACGACGAGCTGGTGCTCGGCGTGCTGATCGAAGGGAAGGCGATGGCCTATCCGATCCGCTACCTGTCGCTCTACGAGGTGATCAACGACCGTATTGCGGAGACACCTCTAACCCCCACCTGGTGACCCCTCACCGGCTCGGGCGTCGTGTACGCCCGCCGACAGGGAGGACAGGATCTGACCTTCGACTTCGCCGCCGGGCTGCTGAACGACAACCTTCTGATGGTCGACCGTGAGACCGGCAGCGTCTGGTCGCAGCTCGCCGGCAAGGCGGTGTCGGGATCAATGCAGGGCACACCGCTCGAGGCGCTTCCATCAATCCAGACGACCTGGAAGTTCTGGCGCTCGCAGCACCCCGACACGCGCGTACTGACCTTCGCAGGAGAAAAGGGAAACCCCTACGTCTACCGCGCCTTCTCGAGAGGCCGGCCGGCGGAGGATGCACCGCACGACATCACCGACCTGGGGCTTGGCCTGATGGTCGGCGGGGAGAGCTGGTTTTTCCCGCTGCTCGAGCTGGAGAACACGGCGAGCCCGCACCAGGTTACCATCGGCGACGAGACGATCTCCATCCATCACAACGAGGATGCCCTGAGCGCCTGGGCGGAGAACGAGGCGGGCGATCTGCTGGTCGGCGTGCTCGCCTACCACGACGGATGGCTGTCGTTCTCGCCCGATTCGCGCCTGTTCGAGGCCCCCGGGGGGAATCACTGATGTCCGGCAAACCGCCCGCGCCGATTAAACCGCCGGTCACCGTCGACGATTTCGCGCGCCTCGACATCGGATACGCCAACGGCCTGACGCCGGCGCCGGCGATCCCCGAGGTGGACGTGCCGGATGGCACGCGGCTCGGCTGAATTCTCCGGGGCGATAGTGTCGACGCCGACCGATCCTTTCCTCCCCTTCGTGCAGCGGCAGGGCGTCATGCTCCTCGATGGCGGACTGGCGACCGAACTGGAGGCGCGCGGATGCGTTCTCGACGACGACCTCTGGTCGGCCGGTGTGCTGCTCGACGATCCCGACCTGATTCGCACCGTTCACCTCGACTATCTGGCAGCCGGGGCCGACTGCATCACCGGCGCCAGCTATCAGGCGACGCTCGCCGGCCTCGAGCGGCGCGGTCTCGGGCAGAATGCCGCGGCCGACTGTCTGCGGCTGTCGGTCGATCTGGCGCGACAGGCGCGCGACACCTTCTGGAGCCGGGAGCAGGACCGCGCCGGCCGGCAGCGACCGCTGGTCGCCGCCAGCATCGGACCTTACGGCGCTTACCTGGCGGACGGCTCAGAATACCGCGGCGACTACGGCCTTGACGTCGACGCCCTCGTCACTTTTCATAAGGCGCGGTTCGCCATTCTCGCCACGTGCGGCGCCGACCTGCTGGCGTGCGAATCGATCCCGGCGCGCGAGGAGGCGGAGGCGCTCCTCCAATTGTTGCGCGCCACGGACGGGGTGTGCGCGTGGTTCAGCTTCACCTGCCGTGACGGCGCCCGCCTGAGCGACGGCACTCCGATCGCGACGGTGGCGGCGGAGATCGATCGGGAGGAACGGGTCGCCGCTATCGGCGTCAATTGCACCGCTCCACGGTTCATCCCGTCGCTGCTCGAGGCTCTGCGGAAGTCGACGTCCAAACCACTGGTGGTCTATCCGAATTCCGGCGAATCATACGACGCTGCGCGCAAGCGATGGGACGGCCCCCGATCGCCGGTCGATTTCGTCGCGGCGGCGCAAGGCTGGGTCGACGCCGGGGCGCGCCTGGTCGGCGGCTGCTGCCGCACCGGCCCGGATCACATCCGGCGCCTGAGGTCCGCGCTGATCAGGGGAGCATGATCCCCCGCCCGGCGCGGGATAATGGGTACTCACAATCCCTGCAAGGAGGTGCACCATGCTGCGACGAACGACGGCCTGCCTCGGCATCGTCATCCTCGCGTCGACCGCGGCAGTGGCGGTGCGGGGCACGACGGGATTCGACCTCGATGCTTACGAACTGGTCGACCTGACCCACCCGTTCAACAACGAAACGATCTACTGGCCGTCGCCGGCGGCGGAGTTCCGTCTGGAAAAGCTCGCTTATGGCATGACCGAGCAGGGATATTTCTACGCGGCGCATGCCTTCGCCGCGCCCGAGCATGGCGGCACCCACCTCGACGCCCCGAGCCACTTCGGCGCCGGCAAGCGCACGACGGAGGAGATTCCGCTGGCTCAGTTGATCGCTCCGGCGGTCGTGATCGACGTGACCAAGCGCGCCGCCGCCGATCGCGACTACCGATTGACCGCGCAGGACGTGCTGCACTTCGAGGAGAAGAACGGCCGGATCGAGCCGGGCACTATCGTCCTGCTGCGCACGGGCTGGAGCCGCTTCTGGCCCGACCGGAAGCGCTATCTTGGCGACGACACGCCGGGCGACGCCTCGAACCTCCACTTCCCCGCCTTTGGAGAGGACGCCGCGCGCCTTCTGGTCGAGCAGCGCCAGGCCGCCGCTCTGGGGACGGACACCGCATCGGTCGATTACGGTCCTTCCAGGTCGTTCATGGTTCATCAGGTCGCGTCCGCGGGCAACGTTCCCGCTCTCGAGAATCTGACCCGGCTCGATCGTCTGCCGCCGCGCGGCTCGCTGCTGATCGCCCTGCCGATGAAGATCGAGGGGGGATCGGGCGGGCCGCTGCGCGCTGTTGCCCTGGTGCCGAAGAAGTGAGGTTCAGGAGCGGAATAGTCGACGCTGCGGCCGGAGGGCGCGGGGGGGTCCGGTGGCGCGGTCGGGGCGACGAACGCGGCGCAAGCGCCGGTTGACAGTCGGTTCGCCCTCCCATAAAATTACAGGTTGCGACGTAAGGCGGTGTAGCTCAGACGGTTAGAGCACGCGGCTCATATCCGCGGCGTCCGGGGTTCGAATCCCTGCACCGC
>CBDUYA010000284.1:0-4035 GCA_965371335.1 uncultured bacterium
ATCATGGACGCCAACCCCCGGGCCGCCCGTCGTCAGCGACGGCTCAGCCCCGGGACGATCATCAATATTCCTCTCTCGGGAGGCCTGCCGTCGATACAGCAGGCCCGCCGGGAGTATCGGCCCAGCTACGAGAAGGGCGAGCGGGTCGTGCACCGCGTCCGCCGGGGCGACACCCTGCACGGCATCGCCTCCAAATATCGCACCAATGTCTCCAATCTGAAGCGTTGGAACAATATGAACGGATCGTTGATCCGGCCCGGCCAGCGGATCGTCGCGTACTACGGAGAGCGGGGCAAGGGGAGCGGCTCGGTGCAGCCGTCGCGACCGGGCCGTAACTACGGCGAGCGTCTGGTCCACACGGTCCGTCGCGGGGACAATCTTTCAGCCATCGCCAAGCGGTATCGGACGAACGTCGCAAATCTGCGGCGCTGGAACAACCTTGGTGGATCCACCATCAACCCCGGACAGCGTCTCGTCGTTTACTACGGGGAGAAGGGCAAAGGTCCGCCGCCGGGTGAGCCGGGATCCGGCAAGGTCGCGGTGGCCGGATCGCGCATCGATTACCGCGTGCGGCGGGGCGATAATCTCAGCCTCATCGCGCGCAGGTTCAGCGTGACGGTCGATGACCTGTGCCGCTGGAACGGTCTGACGCCACGGAGCCTCATTTACCCCGGCGAACGCATGTGGATCGGCGAACAGGGGAGCGGCTCGACCGCCCGGGGGGGCGCCGCCGGATCGGGAGGCATCATCAAGCACCAGGTCAGGCGGGGCGAGAACCTCTATCGGATCGCGCAGCGCTACAACGTCAGCGTCAAACAGGTGCAGGCGTGGAACAACCTCGGCCGCCGCTCCCGCATCTATCCCGGCCAGGTGCTGCGCATCTCGGTCGAGTAGTCCCACCCGTCCGTCACTGCTAGAATCGAGCCGAACATGACACGGCTTGCTCTCCGCGATATCCCTCGATCCGTTCTGCTCGCCCTGCTGCTGGTCGTCGCGATCGGATGCCCGAGCGGCACCCCTCAGAAGGTCCCTCCGGGATCCTCGGACGAAGGACTGAAGGCCGTCCTTCTGCATGCCGACAACGCCTTTGGCGAAGGCGATTACCGGGAGGCTCAACTCGCCTACGAAGAGGCGGTGCGGATCGCGCCCGGGGATCGTCGCGTGACCGCCAGCCTGGCGACCTGCTATTTCCGCAACCGTAAGGAAAAAAAGGCGGAGGCCCTGCTCGCCGAACACCTGAAGCGGCACCCGGATGACGTCGCGTCCCGACTTCTTCTGGCCCGGGTCATGATCCGTCAGGGAGAGCTGGAACGGGCTGCCGGGGCGCTCAGGGCGGTGGTGGCGACGGCGCCTGACAGCCTCATGGGTCGGTACAACCTCGGCTTCGTGGCGTACCGGTTGAGGCTCTACGATGAAGCGCTCGAGCAGCTGGAGAAGACCATCGAGCTGCAGCCGGAACACCCCGAGGCCTACTATACGCTGGGCCTGGTGCTGCTTGCTCAAAGACGGGTCGAAGAGGCGATCGTCGCGCTGCAGCAGGCGGTCGCCATCGCCCCCCGGCACATCGGGGCGCACTTCAATCTCGCCAGCGCCAGCGCCCGGGCCGGACGGATGGAGGAGGCCCGGACGCACCAGGCGATCTTCACCGAGCTGAGCGGTCTCAGCGATCGGGCGGCAACCGAGGAGCAGCAGATCAAGAGCAGCAGCCTGAAGGCGGTTCAGTATCTGCTGGACAGAAAATATCCCGAAGCGCTTGCCGAGTACCAGGCGCTGGCGGCGGAGCATCCCGATTACGCGCCGCTTCACAACGCCGTCGGCATGATCCAGATGCGTCTCGGCAGGCGCAACGAGGCGATGGAGGCGCTGCAGCGGGCGGCCACCCTTGATCCGCGGCTCAGCGAACCGCATTATCTCCTGGCGACGCTGTACAGGGACATGGGAGACGAGCAGGCTGCGGCGAGGGAGCGGCAGCTGTTCGATACGCTGGAGTCGATTCCGGAGAAACCGAGCTACTGATGCTGTGGCGATTCTTTCCGGCCCGGGCGACACGAGTCGTCTGCGGCGCCCTGGTCAGCTTTGCGCTGACCATTCCGGCATCCGCCGACCAGATTAAAACACGAGCCTCGAGTATCCGGTTCGTCGACGTGACGGAAAGCGCCGGGATCGATTTCACCCACCGGCACGGCGGAGCCGGGATGAAGTACTACATCGAGACCGTGCCGCCGGGGAACTGCTGGTTCGACTACGACGGCGACGGCTGGCAGGATTTATACATCGTGCAGAGCGGTCCGCTGCCGGGAGAGCGCCGGGATCCGAAGGCGACCTATGCGAAGCTCTACCGTAACCTGGGCAACGGAAAGTTCGCCGATGTGACCACCGCGGCCGGAGTGTCCAACGCCGCGGGATATGCCAGCGGTTGCGGAGTGGGTGATTACGACAACGACGGCGACCCCGACCTCTACGTCACAAACTTCGGTCCGTCGGTTCTGTATCGCAACGACGGCGACGGAACCTTCACCGATGTCACCGAGTCGGCCGGGGTCGTCAACGGCCAGTACGCCGCGAGCGCCGCCTGGGCGGACTATGATCTCGACGGCCGTCTCGACCTGTACGTTTCCAATTATTGCGATTTCACCATGGAAACCGAAAAATACTGCGGTAACCTGAAGGAGGGACGCCGCTCCTACTGCCACCCGGATACTTACGACGGCATCCCGGATATTCTCTATCACAACGAGGGGAACGGCCGGTTCAAGGATGTCACGCGGGAAGCCGGAGTGTGGAATCCCACCGCCATGGGACTGGGGACGCTATGGTTCGACTACGACAGTGACGGCGACGTCGATCTGTACGTCGCCAACGACACCGATCCCAACAAACTCTACCGGAATGAGGGAAACGGCCGGTTCGTCGACATGGGGCTGCTGGGCGGCGTGTGCTGCGACGAAAACGGCAAGCCGGAATCGAGCATGGGGGTCGATGTCGGCGATGTCGACGGCGATGGGTTTCTCGATCTCGTCGTCACTAATCTGAGCAACGAGACCAATCAATTCTATCGCAATCTCGAGGGAAGCGGCGCGTTCTCAATCGACACTTTTCCCGCCGGCCTGGGCGAAATCAGTCTGCTGATGACCGGCTGGGGGATTGATCTCTTCGACTTCGATCACGATGCCGACCTCGACCTGGTGATCACCAACGGCCATCCGATGGACGATATCGAGGTGGTCAGCGACATCATCACGCACAAGGAAAGGCCTTTTCTGTTCGAGAACCAGGGGGACGGCTCCTTTCACGAGATCGGGGAGACCCTCGGACCCCACTTCAGGACGGTCGACACCGGGCGGGGCCTCACCACGTGCGATTATGACAACGATGGGGACCGCGATCTGCTGTTCTCGCCGCTCGACAGCGGGGCGAAGCTGCTGCGCAACGACGGGGGAAACGAGGCCGGCAACTGGATCATTCTGAAGCTTCGGGGCGTCCGCTCCAACCGTGACGCCTTCGGTGCGCGGGTGATCGTGACAGCAGGCGGGCGGCGCCAAGTGCAAGAGGTTCGCAGCACGAGTTCCTATCTGTCACAGAACGATCCCCGGCTCCACTTTGGCCTCGGCAGCGCCACCGGCATCGAGGCGCTCGAGATCCACTGGCCGACCCGCGGAAAGCGGGTTGAGAAGATCGGTCCGGAGAAGGCCAATCAGTTCCTCACGATCGAGGAGGGCAAGGGGGTTATCGCCCGGACCGCGGCGGGGAAGCCGACGCTTTAGAATAGATCCGCGACCGCATCGAGAATAAGATCCGGCCGGAATTCGCCCGCCAGCGCCCCCCGGTCAGAGCCACAGCCGGCGTCACGCCACCATCGGTGCAGAAGAAGATAGTTGACTGACCGGCGCCGGAGCGCTAGGATCTCCGCGGAACCTGGCGCCTGGAGAGCCTTTCAGCAGAACCGGCGTTTTTTCGTCGCGTCCGGTCGGATAACTGCCCGTCGTGCTGGCTCGTGCTCACAGGATCACTCTGATCGGGAGAGAGGGGCTCCTG
>CBDUYA010000285.1:0-4035 GCA_965371335.1 uncultured bacterium
AGGGCCACGGCAGCGCCCGATGCCTCACCCAGTCGCATGTCCAGGTCGAGCAGGGGCGTCTTGTCGAGCCGGCGTAACACGGCATCATGCCCGGGCTCACATGAGCGATGGGAGGCGATCATGTAATCGCGGCAACCCGGGGCGCAGGCGTCCGCGATCAGGGCGGCGGCTCCGGTAATGAACCCGTCGAGAAGGATCGGAACCCCGGCAGACGCGCCGGCCACCATGGCGCCGGCAAGCGCCGCAACTTCGAGTCCACCAACCTTGCCCAGCACGTCGAGCGGATCCGCCGGGTCGGGCTTGTGGCGGGCCAACGCTCTCTCGATGACCTGCGCCTTGTGGGCGACGGTTTTCTCATCGATCCCCGCTCCCGTCCCGGTCACTGCGGCTACGTCGTCACCGAGCATCGCGGCGACGATCGCGGCAGCGCTCGTCGTGTTGCCGATACCCATCTCGCCGAGGACGAGCAAGCCGGCTCCCGAGGAAATCGCCGCCTGTGCCTGGGACCGACCCACCTCGAGCGCCTCCGCGACTTCCGCCGGCCGCAGCGCCGGCTCGACGGCAAAGTTCCGGGTGCCGGCACGCACCCGAGCACGCACGAGTCGATTCTCGGGCACGCCCTCGAGCACCCCATCGAGGTCGCCGGCGATGCCGACATCGATCACACGAAGCTCCGCGTCGTTGAGGCGGGCGAGCACCGCGATCGCTGTCCAGCCCTGCAGGAAACCACGCACCACTTGTGCGGTTACCTCGGCCGGGTAGGCGCTCACGCCTTCGGCAGTAACGCCGTGATCGGCGGCAAATACCAGTATCCCGGGCGGCCACAGGCGATCGAGGTCGCCGCCGGTCATCCCCGCGAGGTCGATGGCGAGATGCTCGAGGCGGCCCAAGCTGCCCGGCGGCTTGAGCAGCTCCGCCTGCCGGCAGGCGGCCGCTTCACGCGCTTCGCGATCGATGGGCGGAACCGTCAAGCCGGTAGCATCCCCGGTCGGCATCAGCGGCCCCGTGCCGGCGTCGGCGCCGGCTCCACGGTGTCGGAATAAAACTCGTCGAAGAAGCTCGGCGTAACGCCGAAGCAACTTCCGAGGGCGACGGCGGAGAGAACTTCTCGCGGCGGACCGTCGGCCGCCAGTCGTCCCGCACTGAGAAGCACGACGCGATCGCAGTAGCGGCGAGCCAGGTTGATGTCGTGCAGGACGGCCAGCGTCGCCAAGCCTGAGCGGCGCGACACGGATCGTATCGTTTCCATGATCCGTGCCTGATGCCGCACATCGAGATGGGCCGTCGGTTCGTCGAGCAGCAGGAGCTGCGCCTCCTGTGCCAGCGCCATGGCCAGAACGACCATCTGCCGCTCGCCCCCGGACAAGCGTTCGACCGACGTGTCGGCGGCGGCGTCCAGCGCCAGAGCTCGCAATGCCTCCCCGACGGCTTCTTCGTCCTGTTGCGTCGGTGCGGCGAAGAACCCGACATGAGGATGGCGCCCCATGCTTACCAACTCCCGTACGGTAAATCCCGGCGGCAGGTCGTACGTTTGGGGGACGACCGAAACCCGGCGAGCACGCTGGCGCGGCCCGAGCTGCGCGATCGAGTGGCCGTCTATGGCGATCGAGCCGGAGCGCACCGCAATATGACCAGACACACAGTTGAGCAAAGTCGTCTTGCCCGAACCATTGGCGCCCAGAAGCCCGAGCACCTCGCCGGAATCGACGCGCAGTGTTACCCGCGACAGAATTTCCTTTTCTCCGAATCCGGCTACCAGCTCGCGGACCTCCAGTCGGGCGCTCATGTCAGGACGATTCCCTGCCGTTGACGCAGAAGCCAGAGGAAAAAGGGAGCGCCGAAAAGGGCCGTGACGATACCTACCGGCACCTCCATCGGGGCGAAGGCGACGCGCCCCAGAGCGTCGCACAGCACCACGAAGATCCCGCCGACGCACGCGGCCACCGGTACGAGCACGCGATTGTCGGGTCCGAGTGCGAGCCGCACCGTGTGCGGCACAATGAGGCCGACGAACCCCACCAGCCCCGCCCCGGCGACGCTCGCCGCCGCGAGGAGGCCGCCCAGCGCCAGCATCAGCAGCTTGGCGCGCTCCACGGGAATACCCAGGTTCTGAGCCTGCCTCTCGCCCAGCATGAGGACGTTCATCCAGCGACCCAGCGGCACCGCGATGAAGATTGGCAGCAGCACGTAGGGGGCGACCAGCAACAGCGTTCCCCAGTCCGCTCGTGCCAGGCTCCCCATCAACCACCCCAGCATGCGGAACGTTTCGAAGGATCCCTGTCCGCGGAGCAGCAGGAATGCCGTCATCGCGGAGAGGAACGAGCCCAGCGCGACACCGGCGAGGATGAGGTTGGCCGCCGGCAGCTGCCCTCCGACTCGACCCAACGAGACGATCACGATGCTCGCCGCCAGGGCCCCGCCAAACGCCGCGATCGGAAGCATCTGCGCCCACCACGCGACCAGGCCGGCAGAAGAGACCGCGACCGCGGCGAGCCCGGCACCGCTCGAGACACCGAGCAGAAACGGTTCTGCCAGAGGATTGCGCAGCAGGGTTTGGTAGAGCGCGCCGGCGACGGAAAGCCCGGTGCCGACGAGCCCGGCCATCAAGACCCTCGGAATACGAACCTGCCAGATGATGGCATCGGAGCTCGGGCGCACCCCCTCCAAGGAACCTCCCAAGAGATGATGGGCGAGCACGCGATAGACCTCTTCAAGAGGAACTTCCACGGATCCCACCGTGGAAGCCATGACGATGCAAACCACCATCAGACCGAACGCCAGAGCAACCCAGATTATCGCCCGCCGGCGGGCCAGGGCAGCCATCATCCGTCGGATTCCTTCGCATCGTTGGCTATCGGATGCAGCGCCCGCGCCATGATCTCGAGCGCTTCGACGATGCGCGGCCCCGGACGGCTTATGAGATCCACGTCCTCCAGCACGACCACGCGTCCGCTGGCGACCGCGCTGACCCGGGCCCACCCCGGGCGGCGCCGGAGCTCGGAAAGGTCGACCGAGGAGTCGTGGCCGCCGATGAAGATGACTTCGGGATCCCGAGCGATCACCGCTTCGTCGGACATCTGGGGATATGAGATCGTGGCGTCGGCGGCAATGTTTTGCCCACCGGCGCGGCCGATGAGATCGTGGGCGAACGAGCCGGGTCCGACCGTAAACAAATCTCGGCTCAACAGGTAGAACACCCGAGGACGCTGGTTGATCGCGCCGACGCGCTCTTGCACCGCGACCAACCGCTGTCTCAGGCTCGCCTCGAGCTCACGGGCCTCCTCGACGCGGCCGACGAGCCGGCCGATGATCAGCAGACGATCCAGCACTTCGGCTGCGTCTCGCGGCTCGACCACGAAGACTGTAAGGCCGAGGCTGCGGAGGCGAGGCACGACGCCAGACGCATGAAACCCGGCGGCGAGAACGAGGTCAGGCTCGAGCTTCAACACTCGTTCTACATCGACATCAGAGAAACCACCCACCTGCGTAATGGCGCGGGCCTCGGCGGGGAAGTCATCGAATCGCGTCACACCGACGATGAGCTCGCCGGCGCCCATCGCGAAGAGGCTCTCCGTGTTGCTCGGCGCCAGCGAAACGATCCTGCGGGCCGGTGCCGCGAGCGCTACGCGCACCCCTGAATCGTCCTCGAGGGCTAGTTGCCGGCCGCTGGACCAGGCGGCAACGACCAGCCAGGCGACCACCACGAACGCTGTCTTGCCGCGCAGCAGCATCGCTCTACTGGCGGGCCAGCGTAACCGTCAGGCCGATGTAGCCACCGATACCAGCGGTCCCGTAGCCGATGACCTCTTCGTAGTCGGTGTCGAAGAGGTTCTCGATTCGGCTGCGCACCAGCAGCACGGGTGTGATCCGGTAGTCGGCGGCGAGGTTGACGATGCCGAAGGCATCCATCGGTACCCGGCCATCCGGGCCGAAGTCGAAGCGCCCCGCTTTCCAACGAACCTCACCCCAGAGGCGCAGGGCACTCATCGGCAGCCAGGTGGCCCGGAAACCTCCCAGATGGCGGGGTCTACGGAT
>CBDUYA010000286.1:0-4024 GCA_965371335.1 uncultured bacterium
GAAGACCTTTCCGGTCACCGACACCGCGCTGGTGATCGGTGGAGGGGTCGCCGGCATCCAGGTGGCCCTGGAGCTGGCCAGTGGCGGGCACCAGGTCTATCTCGTGGAAAAGGAGGCATCCATTGGTGGGGTCATGGCCGCGCTGGACAAGACCTATCCCACCATGGATTGCTCTATATGAATCCTCGGCCCAAAAATGATGGATGCCGGTCGGCATCCCCGGATCAAGCTTCTCGTTAGTTCTGAAGTCGAGGACGTCAGCGGGTTCGTCGGCAACTACCAGGTCCGCATCCGCCGCCACCCGCGCTACGTGGTCGCATCCGATTGCAACTCGTGCGGCGAGTGCGAAAAGGTCTGCCCGGTGGTGGTACCGGACGAGTACCAGCAGGGCCTCTCCTCGCGTAAGGCGATCTACCTCCCCTTCCCGCAGGCGGTCCCTTCGTCCTACGCGCTCGACATGGAGGCGTGCCTCGGCAACAAGCCGATCGCCTGTGGCCGCTGCCTCGACGTGTGCGAAAAGAAGTGCATCGATTTCGACATGGAGAGCGAGGTCCTCGAGATCCCGGTCGGCGGCATCATCCTCGCCACCGGCATGGAGGCCTACGACCCGCGCGAGACCGACGAGTACGGCTACACGCGCCATGCCAACGTCATCACCAGCCTGGAGTTCGAGCGCCTGATCTGCGCCGGCGGGCCATCGGCCGGACACCTCGTCCGCCCGTCCGACCAGCAGCAGCCGAAGAAGATCGGCTTCATCCAGTGCGTCGGATCCCGCTGCTCGTCGCGCGGCGTCCCTTACTGCTCGAACATCTGCTGCATGAACACAATCAAGGAGACGCTGCAGATCAACGAGCACTACCCCGACACCGAGCAGACCGTGTTCTACATGGACATCCGGGCGTTCGGCAAAGGGTCCGAGGATCTCTATCGTCGCAGCCGCGAGTCGGGCGTGCGCTACGTGCGCGGCCTCCCCGGCCACGTGGAGGAGGATGCCGACACCAGGGATCTGATCGTCCACGTCGAAAACACCATCACCGGCGAGCTGGAGCAGCACCGGCTCGACATGCTGGTGCTCGCCGTCGGCCTCGTCCCGCGGAAGTACGAGGGGAACGGCAAGCGCGACCTTTACAACATCCTGACACTGTCGAAGACCTCCGACGGCCTGGTGATGGAGGCGCATCCCAAGCTGAGCCCGGTCGACGCCCCGACCCGCGGTGTTTACTTCGCAGGCTGCGTCGAGGCACCGAAGGACATCAAGGACTCGGTCACTCAGGCCGGCGCCGCCGCCAACCGCGCCGGCAACCTGCTGGCCGCCGGCAAGGTTCGGGTCGAGGCGATCACCGCACTGTTCGACTCGACCAACTGCAATTACTGCGGGCGTTGTACGCGGGCCTGCCCGTTCAACGCCGTGACCGCCGCCGACAAGAAGGCCGGCAAGTTCCCGGTCTTCATCGAGGCGGCATGCGCCGGCTGCGGCACCTGCGCGGCCGAGTGCCCGACCGACTGCATCACCATGCAGCACTTCACCGACGCGCAGCTCATGGCGCAGGTCAACGCCATCGTCGAGGAAAACGCGATGGAGAAGATCGTCGGGTTTGCCTGCAACTGGTGCTCGTACGCCGGCGGCGACAACGCCGGCACCTCACGCCTGCAGTATCCGGCGTCGGTCCGGCTGATCCGCACCATGTGCAGCGGCCGTGTCGACGAGAAGTTCATCTGGCACGCCTTCCGCCAGGGGGCCCCGATGGTCCTGGTGTCGGGCTGCCACTTCTCCGACTGCCACTACATCGACGCCGTCACCTGGACCCAACGGCGGGTGGAGAAGGTCTGGAACCGCATGGAGAAGCTCGGCATCCGCCCGGAGCGCCTGCAGCTCGAGTACATCAGCGCGGCGGAAGGACAGAAGTTCGCGCAGGTCATGAAGGATCTCCACGGTCTACTCCGCAAGGTCACGACCGAGGAGGTGGAGGAGACCAGACGGATCCTGGCGCCGAAGCCGAAGGTCGAGAAGCAACCACAGACGGCGACCGCAACGGCGGTCTGACGGAGAAGGGATTACGACGATGGCCGAAAAAAAACAGTTCTACTGCCTGCGCTGCCAACATCGCCACATGGCGATTCACGACCCCAAGCAGGTGGTGGAACGCACTTGCCCTGAATGCCGCAGCAACAGTGTCCGGCTCGAGACGGCCGCCGCCAAGGCGGCCGCCACCAGAACGTCCGCGATGAAGAGGGCGGCCGGGGGTTAGGAGGAGGTGTCATGGTTGAGGTCAAGACCAGGTTCGACACGATTCTGCAGCAGCACACCGAGCTGCGCGATCGGATCGCCAAGCTCCGGGAATTTCTCGAGCAGCCGCGGCCGGAGATCGGTAAGCCCGGCAGCCACACCTGGGCCTCGGCCCTCGCCACGACGCTCACGCAATTGCACGACAAGATCTTCCGTCACTTCCGCGAAGAGGAGCAATCGGGCTTCCTCGACGAGCTGCAGGAAATGCACCCCCACGCCCTGCACGCCATCGAGACGCTCCGCCGGGAGCACGACCGCATCCTCGCCGACCTGCGCGCCATCATGGCGGCGGCGCTGGTCTATTCGGAGGGGAAGCCGCTCACCAGCCCGCGGCTGCGCCGCTGGACGCTGTCGCTCCTCGACCGGATCGCCCATCACGAACGGGAAGAGACGGAGCTGTTCCAGGAAGTGCACTACCACGATCTCGGCACCGGCGACTGAGGTCGCCGGCTATTCCAGAACGTGAATGTTCTTCTCCCGGCACATCTTCTTGAGGATCTCCGGCCACACCGTCACGCTCACCTCACCGAGGTGCGCTTTGCGAAGCAGCAGCATGTAGGTGCGTGACTGGCCGATGCCGCCACCGATGCTGAGCGGGATCTCATCATTCAGTATCGCCTGATGGTACGGCAGCTCGAGGAAGTCGAGCTGGTTGGTCATCTCCAGCTGCTGCCGGAGCGTCTCCTTGTTGACGCGGATGCCCATCGAGGTCAGCTCGTGGCGGCGCCGGGTCACCGGGTTCCAGACCAGGATGTCGCCGTTCAGGCCGTGCATCGTGCGGCCGTCCTTCGACGTCGTCTCGGTCACCCAGTCGTCGTAGTCGGCCGCCCTCATTTCGTGCGGGTAGCCATCCGCAAGCGTCCAGCCGATGCCATAGATGAAAACGGCGGGATGCTCCTGCAAAATGGCGGTCTCGCGCGCCTTGCGCGGCAGGTCGGGGAAGCGTTCGAGGATCTCCTCGGCGTGCAGGAAGGTCAGCTTCTCCGGCAGCGGCGGATACTTGTCCGATTGCAGCTTCGGGAAGTGCTCGTGCAGATAGACCTCCGCTCCCTTGAGCACATGCCAGATCTTCTCCACCGTCTCTGTCAGTACGCTCAGGTTGCGCTGGCCGGCGCTGATCACCTTCTCCCAGTCCCACTGGTCGACGTAGGCGCTGTGATCGTGATCGAGGAAGTAGTCCTTACGCACCGCTTTCATGTCGGTGCAGAGCCCCTCCCCCGGCTTCATGTCGAACTGCTTCAGCGCCACCCGTTTCCACTTGGTGGCGGCCTGCACCACCTGTGCGTCGATTGGGTTTTTGTCGTGGTCGTTCCTGATGTGGAACTGGATCGGGGTGCGGGAGCCGTCGCGGTCGAGGTCATCGTTGATGCCGCTGTTGACGTCGACGATCAGCGGCACCTGCACCATCGTCAGGCCAAGCTCACGGCAGAGGTTCTCCTCGATGTAGGACTTCGCCTCGAACAGGGCCTGCATCGTCTCCTTCGGGCTGAGGGTCGAGGTGTAGTCGGTGGGGAGGATTTTTTCCAGATCCTCGTAGTTGCCGATACCTGGTCCGGCCAGATCTGCCTTCTTGTTCGCCATGTTGGTCACTCCGTTCTGCAGACGGTTGTTGGTCCCCGTGCCCCGCGCGCCGGCGGTCGCGCCGGTCAGAGGAGGGGGTTAATAGGATAGTGCAAGAACCCGGCCAATTTGCGGGCCGCAGGGGATCGACGCGAACGGCCGCGCCGGCGCACGATG
>CBDUYA010000287.1:0-3942 GCA_965371335.1 uncultured bacterium
CCGCGTCATCTATTACCTGCTGCCGAACTTCGGCAACTTCGACATCAAGGGGCATGTGGTGCACGGGCTCGCCATCGATGCGGGCACGGTCGGCTTTGCGTTTCTCTACCTCGCCGTGTATGGCTCGGCCGTCCTGTTCGGGGCGTGCGCTCTCTTCCAGCGCAAGGAACTGCAGTAGATGAGCCCCCCCGGCAGGTTGCGAATCGGGCGGCGTGGCCTGGTGCTGCTGTCGATCGGGGCGCTGCTGCTGGCAGCGCTCCTGCAGGGGCGTATTGACGCGCGCGCCGCGGCACAGGACGGCGTCGACCCGATGCTCTATCTGCCGTCGGGCAAGTACCTCAGGGTCGCTGCGCTCGGCTTCGATGAGATCCTGGCCGACCTGATCTACCTCTGGTCGATCCAGTACTACGGCAACTATGCCATCGAGGATCGTTACCTCTATCTCGAGCACATCTACGATCAGGTCATCTCGGAGCTCGATCCGCACTACCTCGACCCCTACCTCATCGGTTCGCTGATCATGAACGTCGAAGCGGGCGATCCCGAGCAGGCGCTCCGTCTTCTCGACAAGGGAATCGAGCACAATCCCGAGCGTTGGATCCTTGCCTTCGAGGCCGGGTTCCTCTGCTACAACGACCTGGGAGACTACGCCCGCGCGGCCAGCTACTTCGAGAAGGCACTGCGCGCCCCCGGGGTGCATCCGCTGGTGCGACGCCTCTATGCCGAGATGTACAACCGGGCGGGCGACAAGCGGACCTCGCTGCAGGAATGGGGTGAGATCTACGATACGAGCGATGACGAATACGTGCGTGAGATCGCCTGGAAACATGTTCACGATCTGAAGATCGAGGTCGATCTTGCCGATCTGGAGGGCGCCATCGAGCGTTATCGGGAGCGCTACGGGGCATGGCCCCGCCGTCTGGGAGCCCTGCGGAGAGAGGGCCTGGTCGTCATGGTGCCGCTGGATCCCGACGGCAACGAGTATCGCTACGACCCCCGGACCGGCCGGGTCACCTGCGAGGGTGGCCTGGTCCTGGGTCACTGAGCTCAGCGCCCGGAGGAGAGGATGCCGGCCGTTCTAATCTGGATCCTGGTGGCGGGTGTGGGGCCTGCGTCGGCTCCTTCCTGAACGTCTGCATCCACCGCCTGCCGCTGCGGCGCTCCATTGTCCGGCCCCGTTCGTCCTGTCCCGCCTGCGGGTGGCTGATAGCCTGGTACGACAATATCCCGGTCGTGAGCTGGATCGCGCTGCGCGGCCGCTGCCGCCAGTGCGCGACCCCGATCGCGGTCCGCTATCCGCTGGTCGAGGCGACCACCGCCATCCTTTTCGTCTTTCTCTACACCACCAGGGGCGTCACCCTGCCCTTTGTCCTGCATGCGTATCTCGCCGCCTCCCTGGTGGCGCTGATCCTGATCGATGCGCGCCATCAGCTGCTGCCCGATGCGATCACCCTCCCGGGGATCGCCGTGGGGCTGCTCAGCAGCCCGTGGCACGGGATCCCGGATCGATTCATGCCGGCGTTTGCGCTCCACACGGTGGTCGACGCCTTCCTGGCCGCCGCCCTCGGCTTCTCGATCCTGTGGGTGATCAACGCCGGTTACCGGGGATGGCAGGCGATGCGGGGGGTGCCGGCAGATGAGCGCGAAGACGGCATCGGCCGGGGCGACTTCAAGCTGATGGCGATGATCGGCGCGATTCTTGGCCTCCGGCTCCTTCTTTTCAGCCTGTTCTTCGGCGCCATCTCCGGCGCCGCCTTTGGCGTCTATATGCTGCGCTTCGGAGGGTTCGGCTGGAAGTCGAAGCTGCCGTACGGGGTATTCCTCGGCGGGGCGGCTCTGCTGGCGCTGTTCGCAGGGGAGCCGTGGGTGACCTGGTACCTGCGAACGCTCGGGATCGAGCCATGAAGGGTCCGCTCCCCCGAAGTTACGCGGGCCAGGTGAAGATCTTCCTGGTTCTTCTCGTCCTCTTCCTGGCCGTTGCTATCTACTTCAATGTCCACCTCCTGGTGATCGCGCGCGATGCCATTCAGGAGGAAGCCGGCCGCCGTCTCGGCCTGGAGGCCGATCTGGTCCGCACCGAGCTGGAGCGGGATCAGCTGATCCGCGGTCTGAGCGCGGGAGCGGAGACCGTCCCTTACATCCCTCCCACCTATCTGGAACGGATGGCCCGTCTGAAGGGAATGCGCAGCATCGAGATCGTCGCCCTCGACGGCCGGATCATCTCCTCCTCCGCGGCGGCGCGCGTCAATGGGGAGGATCGCCTGATCGCGGCTCCTGACGGCGCGGAGCGGGGCAGGCTCCGGTCGGGAGGGACGGTGATTGTGGGGGAGGGAAGGCTGAGCGGAGCGCGCCATGCCACGCTTGCCGCCTATCGTCCAATTCAGGATCGATCGCGGCGCCCCCTCGCGTTCATCCGTGTGGAGCAGGAAGTCCCGCTGCTGGCATCGGTCGATTTCGACCTGCGCACCATTGCCGCGCTGCAGGCCGGGGGGCTGGTGTTCATTCTGGTGCTGGTGATCTTCTTCACTCGCTGGCTGCTGACGCCATACCGGAGGATGCAGCGGGTGGTTGGAGAGGCGACCGGGGGGCTGCGGGAGCTCGGGCTCGAGGGCGGCGGACAGGATGAAGCGGACCAGTTGGTTGAGGCGTTCCGCGGGGTGATCGGCAAGCTGCGCGAGCAGGAGAACGAGCTGCAGGCCCTCAAAGAAAGGGGACGTGACGCTTCCAGAACCGGACTCGTCCCGGGCGACCACCTGATTGCGGGGATGAGCAGCGCCGTCCTGGTTTTCGACGGGCGGGGATCGTTGTCGGAATTGAACGCGGCGGCGGAACAGCTGCTCGGGATGACGCGACGGGACGCCGTGGGGCGGAGCTACGGCGCCCTGCTGGGCGGTAACGAAAGGCTCGCCGGGCTGATCGCTGCGGCGCTGCACAGCGGTCAGGGGAGGTCGCGCGAGGTGGTCCCGCTGCTCGGCGCGGGCGGCCACACGACGCACCTGGGCGTGATGCTTTCGCCGATCCGGCGTCCGCACGACGGCCCGAGAGCGGAAGGACCGTCGGCCGAGGGGGTGCTCTGCCTGCTGACCGATCTCACCGAGATCAAGATTCTGCGGGAGCGTGCCGGGATGAAGGAGAACCTGGTGGCGCTCGGTGAAATGTCGGCGGGGATCGCGCACGAGTTCCGCAACGCGCTGGCGACGATCCAGGGCTACGCCCGGCTGCTGGCGAAGGGGGATGAGTCGCTGCCCGATGAGCGACGCGAGCACGCCGACGCCATCCTGCGCGAGGTCGGAGGGATCCGCAAGGTGATCGATGATTTCCTCCGCTTCGCCCGGCCCGGATCGCTCGACCTCACCGAGGTCGATCTGCGGAGCCTGGTGGAGGACCTGATGCGCGACTTCGGCAGCGAGCCTCTCGCCACCGGGGTGCAGCTCGTCATCGAGGGGGAATTCCCGCCGCTGATCGCCGACGAGACGCGCCTTCGCCAGGCCCTGCTCAACCTGCTGCGCAACGCCGCCGAAGCGGTGCAGGCGGTCGGCACCCAGTCGGTCGTGGGCGGGAGCGGACGGGAGCCGGTCGGCCGCGGCTGCATCACGGTACGGGGGGAGCGCTGCCAGGCGCCGCGGGACGGCGTGCGCCTCACCATCGAGGATGACGGCGTCGGCATCGCGCTCGACGATCAACCGCGCATTTTCACCCCGTTCTACACCACCCGGGAGAACGGCACCGGGCTCGGCCTCGCCCTGGTGCAGAAGACGGTCATCATGCACGACGGACGGATCGAGGTGGAGAGCGTGCCGGGGGAGGGGACCCGGGTCGCCCTCGTTCTGCCGCAGCGCCCGGAGTCCGACGGCCCCGTCAGCGCGCTCGCCTGAGGACGGGCCGCCATGGCGACCGCCCGGACTCCTTCAAGCCCTGTCGCCGTTACTTTTCGTAACGCGG
>CBDUYA010000288.1:0-3925 GCA_965371335.1 uncultured bacterium
CGTATTCGGCCAGGCTGGACGAAATCGCCTTGTGCGTCGCCGGCGAGATCAGGGCGAGGGGGTAGCTCTCCCTCTTCGGCGGCTCGAGCACGCGGTACGGGTCCGGCCCCAGCGCCTCCGGCCAGAGGTGGATCTTGCGGTCGTCGGTGCGCGGAAAGGCGGTCTCGAACTGCACCGGGCGCGGCCCGGGAAAGTTGAACGGAAGGATGGCATCCCGGCGCAGCCGGGCCAGGCGCGCCGCGCCGTTTCGTTCCTTTCCGGCCGGTTCCTTCCCGGCCCGCTCCTCCCCCGCCAGCGGCCCGCGCATCGCCGCCAGCGCCTTGGCGATCAGGCGATCGCCGTTCGGATGCTCACTGCGTACGCCGAAGCGCTCGGCCAGCAGCGCGAACACCTCTTCGTTCGGTCGCGACTCCCCCACCGGATCGATCACCGGCTCGCCGAGCTGCACGGCGTAGGTGCCGTACGAAATATTCAGCTCCGCATGCTCGAGGAAGGTGGTCGCCGGAAGCAGCAGGTCGGCGTAGCGCGCCGTATCGGTCATCACCTGGTCGAAGACGACGGTGAACAGGTCTTCCCGCGCCAGGCCACGGCGGACCCGGTTCTGATCGGGGATGGTGGCGACCGGATTGGCGTTGTAGACGAACAGCGCCCGGATTGGCGGATCGGCCTCCTCCAGGAGCGCCCGCCCCAGCTTGTTCATATTAATGATACGGGTCGACGCCTCGGGGAGGGTCGCCAGAAGGTCGTGATCGACGCCGTAGGTCGCCTGGGCCGACATCGCGTAGCCGCCCCCCCGCACGCCGAACTTGCCGGCCGCCGCCGGGAGCGCCAGCACCGCGGCGACGGCGCTTTCTCCATTGCGGTTGCGCTCCAGCCCCCAGCCGCAGCGCACCAGGGCCGGCGCGGCGGCGGCATACTCCTCGGCGATCGCCGCGATCTCCCCCGCCTCCACCCGCGCCAGAGCGGCGGCACGCTCCAGAGGCCATTCGCGCGCCCGCTGCAGAAGTTGATCCGCCCCGGTCGCATGCGCTGCGAGGAATGCCGTATCGATCTTTCCGCGGCTTTCCAGGTGGCCGATCATCGCCAGCGCCACCGCCGCATCGCTGCCGGGATAAACCGGGAGGTGACGATCGACCCATTCCGGACCGAGCGTCCGGCGCGGATCGATCAGGGCGATGCGGCAGCCGTTGGCGCGGGCCCGCTTCAGGCGCGGCATCAGGTGAATGTTGCTGTGGCGCGGATTGGCTCCCCAGATAATGATGTAGCGCGCCGCTTCGAAGTCGGCAAAGTCGACGCTCGCCATTTTGCCGTACAGCGCCTGCGCTGCGGCGCTGCTCGGCGCGGCGCAGACGGTCCGCGCCAGGCGCGACGCCCCGAGGCCGCGAAACAGTCGCTCATCCCCCGCGCCCTGGGTCAGCAGACCGTTCGATCCCCCGTAGTTGAACGGCAGGATCGCCTCGCCGCCGCTCTCCCGGCGCACCGCTTCGAAGCGGGAGACAATCGTGTCGATCGCTTCATCCCAGGAAACCGGCTCGAACCGTCCCTCTCCCTTCGGCCCGCTCCTCTTCATCGGATGCCGCAGGCGATCCGGACCATAGACGCGCTCCGCAAAGCGGCGCACCTTGGCACAGATGAAACCGTCGGTCAGGGGATTGGTGTGGTTGCCGTCGATGGCGACGACGCGCCCCTCCTCGAGGCGCACTTCCAGGCTGCACCGATCGGGACAATCGAGCGGACAGACGCTGCGCGTGACCGGCATGCGGTCACTATAGCATCCCCCCCGGCCGCACCCGTAGCCTGCGGGGCGGGCCATACCGGGGCGCGGCGACTTCGAGCCGCGCCATGTGGAGAGGAGACCTCGTGCGTCGCTCGCGTGCGACCAGGAGACGCGCCCCGTTTTGGGCCGCCCCGCTGCAACGGCCCGTCGCTTGACGGTGATATGGTGCGTCTGTATAACGCTGGTCTGCAACGGAGGACAAACTCGTGCACGTCGGGCCCATCTTCAGGCCGGCCCTCTGCACGCTCGGTGCGCTGCTCCTGCTCCCCCCCGGAGCGATCGGCGGGGCGGCGGCGGGGCGGACGGAGCGCATCGCCGCAGCGGCGGCAGCGGGGCGGACGGAGCGCATCGCCGGAGGTGAACTGCTGGTGTTCACCGCCGTCAGCCTCAAAGACGCGCTGCGCGATGCCATCGAGGGGTTCGAGAATCGGCACCCGGGGATCGCCATCTACCTTCACGCCGGCGCTTCGGGGATGCTGGCACGTCAGATCGAGCGCGGCGCGCCGGCCGACCTTTTCCTCAGCGCAGCTCCCGTCGAGATCGATCGCCTGCAGAAGGCGGGCCTGCTCCGGCCCGGCAGCCGCAGCGCCTTCGCCGGCAACCGGATGGTGATCGCCGTGGCGCGGGGGGTGGAGCCGCCGGCCGCCTTCCGCGATCTGCTCGAGGCCCGCTTCGATCGCATTGCCGTCGGCAACCCGCGCACCGTCCCCGCCGGACGCTACGCCGCCCAGGCGCTCCGCTCCCAGGAAATTCACGACACGCTCGCGCCCCGGCTGGTGCCGGCGGAGAACGCGCGCCAGGTTCTCGACTACGTGGTGCGCGGCGAGACCGCCGCGGGGATCGTCTACCGCACCGATGCGCACCTCGCCGGCGGAGATGTCATCGTCGGGCCGGAGCTGCCGGCGGACGCTCACGCGCCGATCATCTATGAGGCCGCCGTGCCGCACGCGGCGGACAATCCGGACGCCGCCCTGTTGTTCATCGGCTTCCTGCAGTCCGATCGAGGGCAGGCCATCCTGTCCCGCTTCGGCTTCCTGCCCGCGCCGGCGCAATGATCGGATCGGCGCTCAGGCTGTCGCTCGCGGTGTCGCTGCTGGCGACGCTGCTGGTGGCGGTGGCCGCGACGGTTGCCGCGCGGCTGGTGACGCGGCGGCCGTTCCGCGGTCGCGAGCTGCTCGACGCGGTGCTTAACCTGCCGCTGGTCCTTCCTCCGACGGTGACCGGCTACTACCTGATCGTCCTCCTCGGCCGCCGCGGTTGGCTGGGCGGTCCGTTGTTCGAAGCGACAGGATGGTCGATCACCTTCACCTGGGCTGCCTGCGTGCTGGCGGCCGCGGTAATGTCATTCCCGCTCATGTACCGCGCGGCCCGGGTCGCTTTCGAGGAGCTCGACCCGCGGCACGAGATCGCCGCCGCCAGCCTCGGGCATGGGCCCGCGGCGATCTTCCTGCGCGTGTCGCTGCCGCTGGCGCGCCGCGGCCTGGCGGCCGGCGTGACCCTCAGCTTCGCCCGCTCGCTCGGGGAGTTCGGCGCCACCCTGATGCTGGCCGGCAACATTCCGGGCAGAACGCAGACGCTGCCGCTCGCCCTCTATGAGGCGGTGGTGTCGGGCGAGGACGGCGATGCCGCGTTCCTCGTTGTGCTGCTCACTCTCGTCTCGATCGCCGTCATGCTGGCGGCCGGACGGCTCGGCCGGAGACTGCGATGACCCGGAGAATGAGATGATCCCGGAGAGTGAGATGACCGCGAACGGGAATGACACCGGCTTCGACGTCGCGGTGGCCCTGGATCGGGCCACAGTCGACGGGCCCTCATTCCGTCTCGATGCCGATTTCCGGTCGGGCCCCGGCATCACAGTGTTGTTCGGGGCGAGCGGCGCCGGCAAGAGCACCCTCGTTCAGGCGATCCTGGGAGCGCTGCGGCCGGCGCGGGGACACATCGTGGTGGCCGGACGCACCCTGTTCGATTCCGACCGGCGTCTTCATCTTCCCGTGCGCCGGCGCCGCGTCGGAATCGTCTTTCAGGACGCCCTTCTCTTTCCTCACCTGAGCGCCCGCGACAACGTCGCCTTCGGTCTCACCGGTCCGCAGCGTGCGCGCCGGGCCGGGATGATGCTCGGCCAGGTCGGCGGGGAGAGGCTTGCCACCC
>CBDUYA010000289.1:0-3907 GCA_965371335.1 uncultured bacterium
GGATCGCGGCGATGTTCGGTGGCGGTGGGCACCGCAATGCTTCGGGTGCGGTGATCACCGGGCCGCTGGCGGAATCGATCGAGAAGGTCCTCGCACCCTGCCGGGAGCTGCTCCGATCGATTCGCTGAGGCCGCCTCTCAGGCAGGTCGTGGAGGAGGCGGGAAGCCGAGCGCCGCCATAAAGAGATCGTTGAAGTCGGTTCGTCCCGAAAGTTCCAGGTATTCGACCCGCCGGGGCATCGCCTCCGCCGCCTTCCGCTCGCGATCCGACAGCAGGGCGATCTTCGCCCCCTCGCCGGCCGCGTTGCCGACAGCCCGTACCTTCTCGAGGGGAACCGCCGGAACCAGGCCGATGGTGCGGGCCGAATCGGGATGAATGCAGGTGCCGAACGCACCCGCCAGAAGCACCTCGTCGAGGTCGTCCGCCGAGACGTTCATCTCGTTCATCAGGACCTGGATGCCGGTCGCGATGGCGCCCTTGGCGAACTGAAGCTGGCGCACGTCTTTCTGCGACAGAACGACCGTTTTCTCTCCCCTGGCGCCCGCTGAGAGGACGAACGCGCGCACTCCGTCGAGGTCGACGATGCGCTCCGCCAGTGACGGCGGAAGCTGTCTGCGAGCCTGCTCGATGGTGAGCATCTTTCCGCCGGCATCGAGCATCCCCCGGAGGTAGAGCTGAGCCACCGCATCGATCAGTCCGGAGCCGCAGAGCCCAGCCGGGGGCCGGTCATCGATGGTGCGCAGCTCGACCGCATCTTCCGTGATTCGCACTTCTTCGATCGCTCCCGCAACGGCACGCATGCCACAGGCGATCTCGGCCCCCTCGAACGCGGGGCCGGCGGGCGCCGCGGTGGCGATGGTCCGGCGGTCGGATCCAAGGGCAATCTCACCGTTGGTCCCTACGTCGACGAACAGGCGCAGCCGGGATTCTCGCGGCAGCGTGGTCGCCAGCAGGCCGGCAACGATATCGCCTCCGACGTACGCCCCCAGGGCGGGGAGAGCGTAGAGGCGGCCACGCGGATGAAGGGTCAGCGCCAGATCCGAGGCAGGCACGCAGGCCGGTTCGGTGAAGGCCGGGGTGAACGGCGCGATCGAGAGCGGCTCCGGATCGATGCCGAGCAGAAGATGAATCATAGTGGCGTTTCCGGCCACCGTCATCTCGTAGATCCGATCCGACGACACGCCGGCGCGACGTGCGAGGGTGTCGATGATCCCGTTGATCGATGCGACGGCCAGTTTCTGCAGATCGAAGAGCCCTTCGGGGTTGCTCATGGTATGGGAGATACGCGACAGGACGTCGCTGCCGTGGACCGCCTGGGAGTTGAGGGCTGATGCAACGCCGCGCGACGTCCCGTCGGTCAGATCAAGCAGGGTGCCGACGATGGTGGTGGTGCCGAGATCGAGGGCGATGCCGAAACATTCTCCGGTTGTGTCCCCCGGCTCCAGATCGATCAGGCTTTCCCCGCACAGGACAGCCGTCACATCGAAGCGATGCCGGCGCAGCGCCCCAGGCATCAGACGGAGGACTGCCAGGCCGGCGCTGCAGGCGAACCCGGCCCTGCGGAGATGATCACGAACCCGCTGGAGATCGGAGCGCTGGTCGTCGAGCTCCGGCTCGTCGAGGCGGAGGTGGACCTTGTGGACATTTGCGTCGAGGAGAACCGGACGACCGGTACCGGTCATGATCGTCTTCGGCGCGGTCATCAGACGGGGAACTTCGACGATGGTCTCGTCCTGGATTTCGGCCGTGCAGGAAAGACGCCACCCCGCGGCGATCTCGTCAGCGCTCAGATGATCGTGGTCCGCGGGGGTGATGTGTGACGTGCCTTGACACACGCGGACGCGACACTTGCCGCAGGTGGCGCGTGCGCCGCAGGTGCTGTCGATGGCTCGCCCGATCCAGGCGGCGGCCTGATAAACGGTGGTGCCGGAGGGGACCCGCGTGGCGGTGTCGTCGGGCCTGAAGGTGATGCGCAGCAGCGCCTGTTCCCGGGGCGCGCGGCCCACGGAGTCGGCGCGGCTCACGTCCGGCGAGGTTCCGCCGACGCGACGGTGTCGTCGGGTGACGCGTGTGGGGCGTCGGTCGCGGTCCGGGCGGCTTCGCCCGGTTCGGTGCGAGGAGCGCCGCGCAGGGTCCCATTGCGTTTGCGGGCCATCAACTCGGTGGCGACACGCACCGCCTCGGCGGCGTTCGCGCCATGCCCGTCGGCGCCGATCTGGGCGGCCCATGAGCGGCTGGTTGGAGCGCCCCCGACCATGACGATGTAATCGGCCCGGATGCCCTGTTCGACCAGGCGATCGATGACCTTTTTCTGATTCGGTGCTGTCGTGGTCAGCAGCGCCGACATGGCAACGATGTCGGGCCGTCGCTTCTTGATCTCCTCGACGAAGCGATCGACCTTGACGTTGACGCCGAGGTCGACGATACGAAAGCCGTTGGCGGAGAGCATGGTGCAGACGATGCGCTTGCCGATGTCGTGAATGTCCCCCTGCACCGTACAGGCGAGGACTTCGCCCTGGCTGGCGCGCGCCCCCGACCCCTTCGCCAACTCCGGTTCCAGGATGGCCAGCGCCGCTTTCATGGCCTCCGCGCTCATGACCAGCTCGGGCAGGAACATCTCTCCGGCGCCGAATCGATCGCCGACCACGCGGATCCCGCGCACGAAGCCGTTGTCGATCGAGAGAAGAGGCGGAATGCCGAGCCCGAGAGCGCGCTGCGCGAGAGACGTGGCCTCCTCCGCTTCACCGGCGATGACGGAGTCGGCCATTTTCCTGAACAGTTCTTCGTGGGCCAAGGGCTCTCCTTCTGTTCGATCCGTCAGGTCGATCAGAGAGCGGGGTGCACCGTTGTGGTTGATCGCGCCGGACCGCGCTGGACCGGTTGCGCAAATCCGAGACGGGAGGAAATGCGGGCCGCGGTGTCACGGCACAGCCGTATCAGAGCGGGCAGGGTCGATCGGGTGAAACGGGTGTCAGGTCCGGAGAGGCTGACCGCGGCCACCGCCTGACCGTGACGGCCGCGGATCGGGGCGGCAGCGGCGACGAGGTGCTCCTCCAGCTCGCTGCTGGAAACTGCATAACCGAGCCGCGCGACCCGCTCGAGCTCGCGCATCACCTGAGCAGAATCCGTGATGGTGCCGGCGGTGAACCGCTTCAACTGACGCTGAAGAATCTGACGCCGGCGGACGGCCGGCAGATCGGCGAGGAGAACCTTGCCGGTCGATGTCGCATGCGCGGCCCACGGCCGGCCGATGGCGCCCGCCGCAGTGACCACGTGGCGGCCGGCGATTTCCTCTATGGTGATCACATTAGGCCCGCTGAGGATTTCGAGGTCGACTGTTTCTCCGGTTTCTTCTGCCAGATCGCGCAGAAACGGGAGCGCCACGCGGTGGACATCGGTGTGGCGGAGCACCAGTTCTCCGAGAACGATGAGCTCGGGTCCGAGCCGATAACGCCCGCTGTCCGGATTGCGGGCGATCAGGCCCTCGTCCTCGAATGCCGAGAGAAGACGGTACACGGTGCTCTTGTGCAGATCGAGGCGCCGGCCCACCTCGGTCACACCAAGCTCTGGGGCCTGATCGTCGAACGTCTTGAGAATCGAGATGGCGCGGCGCACAGCCTGGTTGCCGCCGACCGCAGCCGGGGATCGTCGTCGGGGGGGGGCGCCAGTGGGGCGGGGCCATGCTCCGCCGCCGGCCGCAGCCCGGACCCGCCCCTCATCAGATCAGCGGGCGGACCGCCTCTGCGCTTCGATCTGTTGGAGCATCTGCCTCGGCCCCGGAGCGTTCGGCGTAAGTTCCACCAGCTTCTGGGTGTAGTAGTATGCTTGATCCAGTTGTTTCTGCTGAAGGTAGAGGATTGCCAGCGCGTTGATCACGGAAGTGTCATCCGGCGCGGAGCGGTGGGCC
>CBDUYA010000290.1:0-3905 GCA_965371335.1 uncultured bacterium
AGAAAACGGGCAAACGTCCCACGACCAGGAAGGCCGGCACGAAGAAGAAAAGCAGGACCGCGAAGAAAGCCGTGGTCAGGAAAGTGCGCTCTAAGCGGAAGTCTCCGAGAAAGAAGGCCTCTTCCCGGAGCGCGACGCGGGCGGCGAAGAGGGTCCTGGCCCGGTAGCCGGGGACTTCCAGCAGCCCTGCTCAGCGCTTCGAATGGAGCCTGCGCGGCGCGGCTGTTGGCGTAGAATGGTCCGCGGAGAGGGACCATGGCCGGTCGATCGGAACGCAGCAAGCGGGAGCCGCGGCGGCTGGTGATCTATCTGCCCCACCGCCTGTCGATCTGGCGGCTGCCGCAGCGCTCGCTGGAAGTGATCCGGCGCCGCTTCGGGCGCCGGCTGAGGATTGACACGCCGGTCGGCGAGGCGTCCTTCCTCCGGGTGCTGCCGGAGGCGGAGATCCTCTTTGCCTGGGGCCTGGCGCGGCGGCACGTCGGCAAGGCAGGCTCGGTGCGCTGGATCCATACCCCGCTCGCCGGCGTCGATCGCGTGCTCAACTCTGAACTGTTGCCGGCCCCCATCCGCATCACCTCGTCGCGCGGCGTCAATTCGGTCGCGGTGGCCGAGCATGCGCTCGCCATGGTTCTTTCGATGACGCGCGGGCTGGCCGCCGCCATTCGCGCCCAGGCCGCCGGACGCTGGGTGCAGGCCGACCTGTACGGACGCAAGCCACCGCTCGAAGAGCTGCATGGCAAGGTGCTCGGCATCTACGGGATGGGGGACATCGGCCGCGAGCTGGCGGTCCGCGCCCAGGGGCTCGGCATGCAGGTCTGGGGACTGGTCAGGCGGCCGCGCCCGAAACCGGAGTACGTCGATCGGCTGTTCGCGGCCGGCCGCGCCGATACTCTGCTGCGCGGCGCCGACGTGCTCGTGCTCGCCCTCCCCCTCACCCCGGCGACCCACGGCATCATCGGCGAGCGGCAGTTGAAGCGGATGAAACCGACGGCGCTGTTCATCAACGTCGGCCGGGGCGAGCTGGTGCAGGAGTCGGCGCTGATCCGGGCGTTGCGCGAGCGCTGGATTGCCGGCGCCGGCCTCGACGTGTTCGCCCGCGAGCCGCTGGCCCGTTCCAGCCCGCTCTGGAACATGCCGCAGGTGGTGGTCAGTCCCCACATTGCGGGAACTCATCCGCACTACATGACGCGCGCCGCCGATCTCTTCATGGACAACCTGAAGCTTTATCTGGCTTCGAAGCCGCTGCTCAACGAGGTCGACAAGACCGCCGGTTATTGACCTCCCGGCACCCGTTCCGCCACCGCCCGGATGACTTCGTCATAGCGCTCGAGGGAATCGATCACCATTTTCCTTCCCACGCGCGGGATCAGCAGGAGCGCGCGCGGCGCGCCGGTCGATTGCCCGGAGGCCGGACCGCGGTGCTCCCGCACGGCGGCGATCTCGCTCCAGGCGAGGCGACGCGGCCGCATTCCGAGGCGCGACAGCAGAAGGTTGCGCTGCTCGATCCCCTCGGCGTCGAGGATCAGCCGGTCTCCCCAGGCGGTGACCAGATTGGCGAGGCTGAGAAGCGCCAGGAGGCCGAGGAGGGCGAACCCGGCGCCCGGCCCGGAGAGGATCAGGGAGGAGATCGAGCCGCTCACGAACAGCGCGGCGGCGGCGACCCCCACCATCCGCGTGGTGGCGTTGCGCCGGTAGGTCTGCACCCCGCCGTCGGACCGCGAGGCCGCCGCCGAAGAGAGAGGCGGCGGCCCGCCCCGGCTCATCCCGGTGGCCAGTTGAACTTGCGCCCGCCGAGAAGATGCAGATGGATATGGAAGACCGACTGGCCGGCGCCCTCCATGCAGTTGGCGACGAGACGGTACCCCTCCTCCTGCAGCCCCTTCTCCTTGGCGAGCCGGGTGGCGACCAGCATCAGGTGGCCGAGCAGCGCCTCCTCCTCCTGCGAGATGTCGTTGAGGGTGGCGAAGTGCTCCTTGGGGATGATCAGGGTATGCGTCGGGGCCTGCGGGTTGACGTCCTCGAAGGCGACGACCTGGCGGTCCTCATAAGCGATGCGGGACGGGATCTCTTTGCGCGCGATTTTGCAGAAGATGCAGTCGGACATGCGTCCTCCTCGATCTCAGGCGCGGATCCGCTCGATGCGGGCGCCGAGCGCCTGGAACTTGGTCTCGACCCGTTCATAGCCGCGATCGATGTGATAGGCGCGGCTGATCACGGTCTCTCCCTCGGCCTGCAGGCCGGCGACGATGAGGCAGGCCGAGGCCCGCAGGTCGCTCGCCATGACCGGCGCGCCGGACAGCGGCGCCGGTCCGGTCACGGTGGCGGTCTGCCCCTCCACCTCGATGCGGGCCCCCATCCGCCGCAGCTCGCCGACATGCATGAAGCGGTTCTCGAATACCGTTTCGGTGATACGTGATTTCCCCCTGGCCCGGGCCATCAACGCCATGAACTGGGCCTGCAGATCGGTCGGGAAGTCAGGATAGGGGAGGGTCCGGACATCGACCGCCCGCAGCGGCCCGTCCGGACGGATCTCGATCGCATCCCTTCGCTGTTCGAGCCGAACGCCGCAGCGCCGCAGCGTGTCGATGACCGCGCCGAGGTGCTCCGCCCTGCACCCCTCCACGGTGATCCCGCTGCCGGTCGCCGCCGCCGCCATCAGGAAGGTGCCGGCCTCGATGCGGTCCGGGATGACGGTGTGCTCCGCTCCGCGCAGCCGATCGACGCCGTCGATCGTGATCGTCGCGCTGCCGGCCCCCTGGATCTGCGCTCCACAGCCGTTGAGGAAGGCGGCCAGATCGGCCACCTCCGGTTCCTGCGCGCAGTTGTGCAGAACGCTCCGTCCATCCGCCAGGGCGGCGGCCATCATGATGTTTTCGGTGCCGGTGACCGTCTGCCTGTCGAAGCGGATCTCCGCTCCGCGGAGGCGGGGACAGGAGGCGAACACGTAGCCATGCTCGATGTCGATGCGGGCGCCCATCTGCCGCAGGCCGGCGATGTGCAGATCGATGGGGCGCGCCCCGATGGCGCAGCCGCCCGGCAGGGAGACCTTGGCCCGCCCGAGGCGGGCCAGCAGAGGCCCCAGCACCAGGATCGAGGCGCGCATCTTGCGCACCAGGTCGTAGGGGGCCTCGGGGTCGGACGGCTCACAGCCGGCGGCGGTCAGCACGCCCTCCCGCAGCACCAGATCCTTCATCCCGAGGTGGCCGATGACCTTGATCATGGTGGTGACGTCGTGCACGGCCGGCACGTTGGTCAGGCGCGTGGCCCCCTCGATCATCAGCATCGCCGCCATCTCGGGAAGGACGGCGTTCTTGGCGCCGCTCACCCGGACGCGGCCGCTCAGCGTGCAGGGGCCTGCGATGCGAATCTTGTCCACGGCGGGGAATTATAGACGGGATCAGCGCGCGGCGCGCAGGGGCGGGGCTTTCATCTATAATAAAGGTCCGCATGGCCGGGGGGCCAGCCACTCCGGAACTCCAGCGACAGGAGAGCGTCGGTGCCGATCTACGAGTACGAATGCAGGAAATGCCATCATCGTTTCGAGCGGATCCAGAAGTTCTCCGATCCGCTGGTCAGGAAGTGTCCGAACTGCCGCGGCGGCCGCGTCGATAAACTGTTGTCGCCCCCGGCCGTCCACTTCAAGGGAACCGGATGGTACGTCACCGACTACGCCCGCAAGGGCTCCGGCAAGAAGGAGCAGGAGAAGGACGGCAAGAAGGAGGGCAAGAAGGACGGCAAGGAAAGTGACACGAAGGCCTCCGCCGGGGACTCCTCCACCAAGAGCACTGCGACCAGGAAAGGCGAAAAGAAGAGCTGAGCGAGCGGAGGCCCTACCGGCGCGTTCCGCTCCCGCGGGCGCGGCCCGCGCGCCCCTTGCGCCCCGCATGCCCCATGCGGCCCGCACG
>CBDUYA010000291.1:0-3895 GCA_965371335.1 uncultured bacterium
CGGCCCGGTACATGGCGGCCGCCAGGCCGGTGGTCAACCCGCAGGCGAGCAGGCAGATGCGGTCAAACGGGGCATCATTGCGCACTTTCGCCAGGGCGACCTCCGGCATGACCGTGTATTCGGCAAACGTGCTGGTTCCCATGAAGTGCCGGATCGGATCCCCGCCGCGCGACAACCGCGCTGTACCGTCGGGCAGGAATCCCTTGTTCTGCTGCTCGCGGATCGCCAGGCAGAGATTGGTGCGCCCGCTGGTGCAGTGCCGGCAGCGGCCGCACTCCGGCGAGAAGAGCGTGACGACGTGATCCCCCGGCGAGACCTGTGTGACCTCCGGGCCGATCGTCTCCACCACCCCGGCGCCTTCGTGCCCCAGGACGGTCGGTACGTAGCCGCCGGGATCGGCGCCGCTGGCAGTGTAAAGATCGGTGTGGCAGACCCCGCAGGCGGCGAGCCGGACCAGCACTTCGCCCTTCTGCGGCGGGCCGAGATCGATCTCCTGGACAACGAGCGGCTTGCCGAACTCCTCCAGCACAGCGGCACGCATCTTCATGGCGAATCTCCAGAATCGACCCGGGGAAGGCCAACCAATGATACATTACGTGACACTCACGGTTCCTATCCAGGGAGGGTTACGGATGTCCACTCTGATCGTGAAGGGGCTCATCGGTTTGGCCAGTCTGGCGTTTCTTCTGGCAGTGTACATCGGCCTGGGGGGCTACCTGTACGACATCAACGGCGAAGCGTTTTCGCGCACGTGCAACAATCTCGCCCTGATCGCCATCGGGATCGCGCTTCTCGACAAGAAGAATTGAACGGAAAGCAGGCGAGGACGCGCCATCCCCCGATGAGGGGGTCGCGGGCATCCTTTCCGATGAGGGAGGGCGACAGGCGGGTTCCGCCCTGACTCGGACGTCAATATAATAGAGGCATGGAGAAGAAACAGCCGAGCTATGTCGTCCGCCCACCGACGGCGATCCTCACGCGTGGCTTCGACCCCAGTCTCTCGGTCGGTTCGGCCCGACCCGCGGTGTTTCGATCGTCGACCTACGTGTTCCGTAGCCCCGAGTCGGCGGCGCACGCTTTCGAGGTGGCCCTGGGCAAGGCGAGCCATGTCGAGGGCGAGAGCCTCGATCTCATCTATGCGCGTCTGTCGCATCCCAACGCCGAGATCCTCGAGGACCAGATCGTTCCCCTCGAACCCAAAGCGACGGCGGCCGCCGTGTTCAACTCCGGCATGGCAGCCATTTCGACCATCTTCCTGACCTTCTGCGCGCCCGGCCAGAAGTTCATCTACACCACTCCCGTGTACGGCGGCACGGAGCACCTGATCCAGACGATCCTGCGGCCGCACGGCATCGAGGGGATCCCGATCGATGCGGGCGACGGCCGGTCGATCGATGAAGCGATCCGCAGGACGGACAACCTGCGCCTGGTCTATCTCGAGACGCCGGCCAACCCGACCCTGCGCATGACCGACATCGCGCGCATCGTGAAGGCGGCGCGGGAGCGCTCTTCGCCGACGATGGTGGTGGTCGACAACACCTTCCTGGGGCCGGCCTTCCAGCATCCGCTCGTGCTGGGCGCCGACATCGCCGTCTACTCGGCCACCAAGTATCTGGCCGGCTTCAGCGATATGCTGGGGGGCGTGGCGATGGCGGCGGACGCCGAGCTGGTGACGGCGCTGCAGGGCATGCGGGCGGTGCTTGGCAATATCCTGCAGGCTGATGAATGCTGGCTGCTCGACAGCCGTCTGGTGACCGTAGGGCTGCGTATGAGCCGCCAGAGCAAGAACGCGCAGCGCATCGCCGAGGCCCTCGTCGACCATCCGGCGATCGAAAAGGTCATCTACCCGTCGCTGTTCACTGACCCGGAACAGGTGCGAATCCGCGACGCGCAGTGTGACTATGCGGGCGGCATCGTCACGCTGCTGCTCAAGGGCGGGCGCCCGGCCTCGTTCACCTTCCTGCGCTCGCTCCGCATCGCCAGGAACGCCGTCAGCCTCGGCGGGGTGGAGTCCCTCGCCTGCCATCCCCGCACCACCACCCACTCCGAGTTGACCGAGGAGATGCTGGAGCGGGCCGGAGTCGGCGAAAACCTGGTGCGGCTCTCGATCGGCGTGGAAGACTGGCGCGACCTGCTGCGCGACTTCCGGACGGCGCTCGATACGATCTGACCGGCGGCGCGGCTCCGGCCTTATACTGCCGTGCCATGTTCTCGAAGCGCATCGGCTGGCCCGGCAGGACCAACAGCCTCTCCCGTCTCCTCGCGATCAGGAAGGAACAGGGAGCCGACCTGATCGATCTCACCGAGTCGAACCCGACCCGGGCGGGGATCGAATACCCGGTGGCGGAGATCACCGCCGCCTTCGGTGATGCGGCGATCGCGCGCTATGCGCCGGAGCCGCGCGGCGGACAGGCAGCCCGCCGGGCGGTGGCGGAGTATTACCGGCGCCGCGGGCTGCGCGCCGATCCGGAGCGCATCGTCCTGACCGCCAGCACCAGTGAAGCGTACGCGCTGCTGTTCAAAATGCTGGTTGACCCGGGCGACGCGATCCTGATCCCGCGGCCGGGCTATCCGCTGTTCGATTACCTGGCGGCGCTGGAAGGGGCGCGGCCGGTCGACTACCGTCTTGACTTTGATGGGGCGCGCTGGGGGATCGACCGGCCGTCCCTCGAACAGGCGGCGACGGACGGCGCCCGCGCCGTGGCGCTCGTCAACCCGAACAACCCGACCGGATCGGCCCTTACCCCGCAGGAGCGCGCCGCGCTCGACGCCTTCTGCGCCGGGCGCGATCTGCCGATCATCGCCGACGAGGTGTTCTGGGACTACCGTTTCGAAGGCGGCGCCGGGGTGGTGTCAACCCTGGCCCCGATCGGGGAATCGGAGCGCCGGACGGAGGCGCTGACCTTCACCCTCGGCGGGCTGTCGAAGGCGTGCGGGCTGCCGCAGATGAAGCTCGGCTGGATCGTCGTCGGCGGTCCCGAGGGACCGGCGGGTGAAGCGATCGAGCGGCTGGAGTTCATCGCCGACTGTTACCTGTCGGTCGGCACCCCGGTACAGTCGGCGGCGGCCCGTCTGCTCGAGATCGGAGAGACGATCCGCAGCGCCATCCTCGAGCGGATCACCGCCAACCGCGCCGCGATGGCGCGGGCGCTGACGGCCGATTCACCCTGCCGCCTGCTGCCGGCCGACGGCGGCTGGTACGGGGTCTTCCAGATCCCGGCGATCGTCCCGGAGGAGGATCTGGTTCTGCGGCTCCTCGAGCGCGACGGCGTTGTCGTTCATCCCGGCTATTTCTTCGACTTCGCCCGCGAGGCCTTCCTGATCGTCAGCCTGCTGCCGCCGCCTACCCGGTTCGGGGAGGGAATCGAGCGCATCCTGGCAGCGGTTGGAGAAATGACGCATCCCGACCCGTAACGAATCGTCGCCGGGGGTGAAAATAGTGGGTGAGCGACAGGGAGCGCCGTCCCCGGCTGCGCCGGACCGGCCGCCGCAGAACGATTTGCCGCGATCGGGTCGCTTCGGTATACTGCGTGGACATTCAGTGGGGACGAGTCGAGGGAGTCTCAATGCACATCATGACAAGGAGGGCGTAAATGACTGGTAAGAAAGCGCTTGGGTTTGCGGTAGCGGCATCGGTCGTCGGTCTTCTGGCGACCGGCTTCCAGTTTGCCGGCCATACCGGAGAGCAGAAAGAGGGCGAGGTGAAGTGCGCCGGAGTCAACGCCTGCAAGGGCACCGGTGCCTGCGCCGCAGCCGACGGCAGCCATGCCTGCGGCGGCAAGAACGAGTGCAAGGGCAAGGGCTGGGTCCACGTCGGCAGCGCGGAAGAGTGCGAGGAGAAGGGCGGCACGGTCATCGAGTAAGCGCAGTATGTCCCTTCTTCCTTGAGAGATGG
>CBDUYA010000292.1:0-3871 GCA_965371335.1 uncultured bacterium
GTGATCGGTGGTGGCCGCTGCCCCGGCCGCCGGCGCGTCCGCGACATTGAGGGCGAGTTCTTCTCCCGCCCGGCGGTTGCGGCTGTGAGCGCTGAGCCCGGTGCCGAGAAGATCGCCGAGTCCGGCCAGGCCGCTGAAGGTCGCGCGGCGTCCGCCGAGGGCGACTCCGAGGCGGGTCATTTCGGGCAGAGCGCGGGTCACGATGGCCGCCTTGGTGTTCAGGCCGAGGCCGAGGCCGTCGCACAGACCGAGCGCCAGGCTATAGGCGTTCTTCAGCGCACCCCCGAGCTCCACACCCGCCACATCGCGGGTGACCTGCATCTTCAGTATCGGTGTCTGCATCTGACGGCGGACTTCACGGGCCAGGGCAGCATCGTGGCAGGCGAGGACCACCACGGTCGGCACGCCGCGACAGAGTTCGCGGGCCAGTGAGGGACCGGAGAGCGCCAGCACGCGCGACCGCAGCGACGGCGGCAACTGCGGGGTGATGACCTGCGAGATGCGCTCGAGGGATTCCGGCTCGAACCCGTTGATTGCGGCGACACAGACCGGCTGTTGAAACAGAGGATCGTGGACCGGAGGGCCGCCGTGAGAGCGGGCATCGAGCGCCGTGCCGACCCGGAGAGCGACCTGGCGAACGGCGCTGGAGGGAACGGCGAACAGAATGATGTCGATCTCCGCGATTGCCTCGTCGAGATCGGCGGTCGCGGTGAGGCCCCGGGGGAGGAGCACTCCGGGCAGCGACCGCGAGTTCATCCGCTGCTCGCGGATGCCGCGGACCACGTCGGGCTCCCTCGACCACAGCGTGACCGTGCGGCTCTTTCCCGCGCGGATGCCCGGGACGCCTCCGCACAGAACGATACCGAGGGAGGTGCCGTGGGCACCGGCGCCGAGTATCGCGATACGAACCTTGGGCACGCTCTCCTTTGGCAGGTGTGGGCCGCACGCTGCGCGTGGCCAGCCCGAGACTCGAAACACTAGCACAGGTGCGGTGCTATAATTCGCGCCCCGGTCGCGATGCCGGGCGCGCGCCCGTGACGGAGCGCCATCGACACCACGGGGAGGAGCATGGAGTACGAACCGGTCATCGGGCTCGAGGTCCACTGCCAGCTCCTCACTGAAGCGAAGATTTTCTGCGGCTGCGCGACACGCTTCGGCCGCCCGCCCAACACCAGCGTCTGTCCGGTTTGTCTCGGCATGCCGGGCGTCCTTCCGGTGCTCAACGGACGGGCCGTCGAGTTCGCCCTGCGCGCGAGCCTGGCGCTCAATTGCTCCATTAACGGCATCTCGATCTTCTCACGCAAGAACTATTTCTACCCCGACCTTCCCAAGGGCTACCAGATTTCGATGTACGATCAGCCGCTCGCCGTCAACGGGTTCCTCGACCTCGATCCGGCCGCGGCGGGTCGCCGCATCGGCATCACCCGCATCCACCTGGAAGAGGACGCCGGCAAGCTGCTGCACGAGGGATTTCCCGATTCGGCCCGCCGATCCTATGTCGACTACAACCGCACCGGGATCCCGCTGATCGAGATCGTCAGCGAGCCCGAGCTGCGCTCACCCGCCGAGGCGCACACGTATTACTCCGAGCTGCGCGATCTGCTCGTTGCGATCGGCGTCACGGACGGCAACATGGAAGAGGGATCGCTGCGTTGCGATGCCAACGTGTCGCTGCGGGTCAGGGGAGCGCGGAAGCTGGGCACCCGAGCTGAGCTGAAGAACCTCAACTCCTTCCGTTTCGTGCAGAACGCGCTCGATTACGAGATCGAGCGGCAGACGGCGATCCTCGATGCCGGTGACAGGGTGGTGCAGGAGACCCGTCTTTACAACGCCGCGGAAGGCCGGACGTATCCCATGCGGACCAAGGAAGAGGAGCATGACTACCGCTACTTCCCCGAGCCCGACCTGCTCCCCCTGCACGTGGAGGGGGAATGGATCGAGTCGATCCGCCGGGAGCTGCCGGAGCTGCCCGCGGCGCGGCGGGCGCGCTTCGCCAGCGAGTGGAAGCTGAAGGAGAAGGAGATCGATACGCTGATCGCCGATCGCCATCTCGCCGACTACTTCGAGGCGGTGGCGGCGGCGTCGGGCAATCCGCGGGCCGCCGCGAACTGGGTCCTGACCGAGGTCCTCCGCAAGGTCAATGAGCAGAAACTGACGGTGTCGGCTGTGCCGCTCCAGGCACCCCGGCTGGGGGCCCTCATCCGGCTGGTCGACGACGGGACGATCTCCGGAAGGACCGCCAAGGATGTCTTCGAGGCCGTCTTCGATTCCGGCGGAGACCCGGCCGCCTATGTCAGAGAGAAAGGCCTGACCCAGGTCAGCGACGAGGGGGCTCTCAGCGAAGCGATCGAGGGGGCGATCGAGCGGAACCCGAAGCAACTGGCGCAATACAGGGCCGGCAAGACGGCGCTTCTCGGTTTCTTCGTCGGCCAGGTGATGAAGGCGACCGGTGGTGTGGCGAACCCGGCGCTCGTCAACCGTCTTCTCAAGAAGCGCCTGGATCGGAATTGATCCGGCTTTTTCACGTCACGCGGAAGTACGGACCGGGCGTGCCGGCGTTGTCGGACGTCACGGTCGGAATCGAAAAGGGAGAGTTCGTCTTCTTGACCGGGCCCAGCGGGGCGGGAAAAACGACGCTCCTCCGTCTCCTGTTCCGGGACGAGATTCCGACCTCCGGACAGGTGATCGTCAACAGTGAAAACGTGGCGACCATGCCGGCGCACCGCGTTCCGCGCCTGCGTCGCCATATCGGCGTAGTCTTTCAGGATTTCAAGCTGTTGCCGCGCAAGAGTGTTTTTGAGAACGTTGCCTACGCCAGCCAGGTCATCGGTCTTCCGGCCCGGGAGCAGCGCCGCCGGACCTATAAGGTTCTCGAAAAGCTGGCGCTGAATCACCGGCTGCACAGCTACCCCGCCGAGATCTCCGGCGGAGAGCAGCAGCGGGTCGCGATCGCCAGGGCGCTGGTGAACAGGCCGCTGATCCTGCTCGCCGACGAGCCGACCGGGAACCTCGATCCGGATCTTTCCCAGGAAGTGATGAGCCTGTTTCGCGAGATCAATTCGCACGGGACGACGGTGCTGATCGCGACGCACGATCGGGATCTGATCCAGCGGATGGGATGCCGGGTTGTCTCCCTCGAGCGCGGGCGGCTCGCGTCCCATGGATCGTCCTGACCGATGCGCGTCCTGATACGCCTCAGCGGGCACTGTCTCAGGGAAGCCTGGGACGGAGTGTGGCGCTATCCGGCTCTCAGCTTCCTCGCCGTACTGTCGATCGGCGTATCGCTGTACGTCCTCGGGCTGTTTCTTCTGCTGGTATTCAATCTCAATGTGCTGGTCGATTCGCTGGGGCGCGATATGCAGGTGCAGGTGTTCTTCACGGAGTCGGCGACGCCGGATGAGATCGATGCGTTACGGTCGACGCTCGAGTCCGACCCGGCGGTCGCCACGGTGTTCCTGGTGTCGAGTGAGGAGGCGCGGCGGCGCTTTCAGGAGAACTTCCCGACCCTCGGCGATCTGCCCGACACCCTCGGCGGACAGGTTTTCCCGGCCTCGCTGGAGCTGATCCTCCATGAGGGGCATCGCACCCCGGATGCCGTGGTGCGTCTGGCGCGCGCCTACGAGCGGGCGGCCGGGGTGGAGGAGGTGCGGTACGACCTCGGCTGGATTCAGAAGATGTCCGCCCTGGTCACCCTGGTGCAGCGGGGCGGTTATGGTCTCGCCGCGCTTCTCCTGGGAGCCGTGATGGTGACGGTGGGCGCGGTGGTCCGACTGACGATCCTCGCCCGCCGCGAGGAGATCGACATCTTGAAGCTGGTCGGCGCGTCGTCGGCGTTCCTACGCGGCCCCTTTCTGCTCGGTGCCGCCGCACA
>CBDUYA010000293.1:0-3838 GCA_965371335.1 uncultured bacterium
CCGCCGAAGTCGCTGTATGGCCTACCGGGTCGAGCTCGCAACCGCGTGTGCGCGTTTTGGAGACGAAGGATCTTCGCCGTTGCCTGACGTAATGGCTCTGGGGCGGTGTCCTTGGCCAGGAGCGATGTGAGCCGGCGCCTTTCGTCGGGCGTCAGGTCATCCACGGGAGCGCGCAGTTCGTCGTCGCTGAGCCTGGGCATCACCCACCGCGGCTGACCGTCTTGACCCTTGCTCAGTCTGAGGCGGGCTGGCTGCCGCGCGACCTGCCGATCGTGGCGCTTCCAGTCGGCACTCTCCAGTACCTCGGCGGGGGTTGACGATGCCGGCGGCTCCTTGTTCAGCCACGGGAACAGACGTTGGCGCTCCTTGACGGTCTCTTCGCAGGTGCAGGCCCCGGTCAAGGGATCGCCGTGTTTCTTGGCGCGGCAGGGCATACTCGCCTCCGTGCGAGCTCCGAGGGTGGGAAGCGCCCCCCGCTGCCGGTCGGAGTGCCGGCGCCGCGGCCGCGGTTGCAGGGGGCGATGTCTTACGCGATCGTTGCGATCACCATGGGATCACGCGTCCTGTTCGATGGTGCCGGGTGGTGCCTTTTCCCGCCGAATCGTGGCCCGTGAACGACCTGCCATCCCGCGCGCTGTTTCGCGCGCATCTCTTTGAAACCGTTGGGGGACACGGGGTTCCATGGGCTGCCTTTTGAGTCCCGTGCGTCTACCAGTTTCGCCACTCCGGCATCGTTGACTACAAAGAACTTGGAGTAAGGGAGTCTGCCACGGCTGCGGTGCCGCTGTCCACCGGGTGATGGCGGCGGACCTGTTGTCTTACGATAGGCGGCATGAAGCCGGTTACTGCTATGCCGGACCGGGTCAATTAGTCCTTGTATCCCCGCTCGAACTGAGGTAAGAACGACCGCCGGGCCGCGTCGAGGGCACGCCGGACGCGGGTTTGGAGGGAGTGCTGTGGTGCGAAGGGATCGATCAGCGAGGTCGCAAGCCGCGCTTGTCATCAGGCGCTGGGGATGGCGACTGTCCGGATTCGTCATTCTGGCTGTGCTGTGCGGATGTGCGTCGGCACCCGCCGCTCGCGCCGATGAGCCGGGCGGGCGGAGCCCCGACGGCATGCGTTCGGACGACCCGCTGTCGGGCGTCGAGATCATCTCCCTCCTGCGCCGGTATCTCCGCATCGACACCAGCAATCCCCCCGGCAACGAGATGGAAGCGGCCCTCTTCTTCAAGGAGCTGTTCGAGAGCGAGGGGATCGAGGCGACCCTTTACGAGTTCGAACCAGGGCGGGCCAACATCGTCGCGCGCCTGAAAGGGGAGGGGGCGCAGGGGGGCCTCATCCTCTCCAACCACATGGATGTCGTCATCCCCGATCGGGACAAATGGTCGGTCGACCCGTTCGGCGGCGAGCTGATCGACGGATACATCTACGGGCGCGGCGCGCTCGACATGAAGAGCACCGGTCTGCTGCAGGCGGTCACGTTGATCAACGTGAAACGATCGGGCGCCGCTCTGACGCGCGATCTGATCTTCCTCGGCACCGCCGACGAGGAGGTCGAGGCGTCGGGAATCCGCTGGATGACCTGGGAGCATGGCGATTTCCTCAAGAGCGCCGAGTTCATGCTCAACGAGGGGGGGGTGATCGACGAGGTGGAAGGCGCGGCGCGCTCGTACAACGTGGCGGTCACCGAAAAGGCGCCGTTCTGGATCCGCATCCGGGCCGAGGGGCGGGCCGGCCACGGTTCGCAGCCTTTCGTCGAGGACAACGCCGTCCTCCGACTGCTGCGGGCCCTCGACCGGCTGTCGCGCTTCCATCTGCCGGTGAAGGTCACCGAGACGACCGATGCTTTTTTCAAGGCCCTGGCAAAGACGTCTCCCGAGCGGCGCGCCGGCATATATAAGGATATCCGCAAGGCCGTTGAGAACCCCGCCCTGCGGGCCGCCCTGACCGCCGATCCCGCCTTCAACGCCATTCTCCGCAACACCATCGCCATCACCATGCTGAAGGGGGCGCCGCAGATCAACGTCATTCCATCAGCCGCCGAGGCGCGCCTCGACGTCCGCCTGCTGCCGGGGGAGGATCCGGGCAAGTTCCTCGAGGAGATCAGGGCGGTGGTCGAGCGGACCGGCGTGACCCTCGAGCCGATCGGGCGCTTCCGCGCGGCGACCGAATCGCCGATCGATTCGGAGCTGGTGCGCGCCATCGACCGGGCCCGGCAACGCCATCATCCCGATGCCGTCCTCGCTCCGACCATGCTGACCGGCTGGACCGAGAGCGCCGCGGTCCGCCCGCTCGGCGTGAAGGCGTACGGCTTCCAGCCGTTCGTTCTGAACGAGTCGGAGCAGGAGCGCATCCATGGCGATAACGAGCGGATCTCGGTGGAGAACGTCCTGCGCGGCGGGCGCATTCTCGAGGAGATCGTGCGCGACCTGTGCGGCGCGCCGCTCCCGGAGCGGCGGTCGGCGGCGCAGCCGGCCGAGGAACGCCAGGAGCCTGGCCGCCCTGAAGCGAAGTTCCTGCTATGATGCCGGTGTCATGGAACACTCGATCGACCCTCTGCTTCGTCCTCGATCGATCGCCGTGGTCGGCGCCTCGCGCCGGCCGCAGACGATCGGCCATGAGATTCTGCACAACCTGATCAGCCACGGCTTCGCAGGGGCCGTCTACCCGGTCAATCCGCAGGCGCCGGTCGTTCACTCAATCAAGTGTTACCCGAGCCTGAGCGCCATCCCGGATCCGGTCGATCTGGCGGTGATCGTCGTTCCGCGCAAGGCGATCCCGGCCGTCCTCGAAGACGCGGTGGCGAAGGGAGTGCGGGGGCTGGTGGTGATCACCGCCGGATTCCGCGAAATCGGCGACGAGGGGGAGCAGGAGGAGGAGAGGCTGAAGGCCGCGGTGCGCGACGCCGGCATCCGCATGATCGGTCCCAACTGCATGGGGGTGATCAACACCGATCCGGCGATCAACATGAACGCCACCTTTGCGGCGACCCGGCCGAAACGCGGCTCGGCCGGCTTCATGTCGCAGAGCGGCGCGCTGGGAGAGATGATCCTGGCGCGGGCCGACGATATCGGCCTTGGGATCGCTTACTTCGTCAGCATGGGCAACAAGACCGACGTATCGGGTAACGACCTGATCGAGGCGTGGGAGGACGATCCGCGGGTCAAGGTGATCCTCATGTACCTTGAATCGTTTGGCAACCCGGCCCGCTTTGCCGCCATCACCCGGCGGGCGACCCGCAAGAAGCCGATCGTGGCGGTGAAATCGGGACGCACCGCCGCCGGGGCGCGCGCGGCCTTCTCGCATACCGGGGCGCTGGCCGGGACCGAGGTGGCGGTCGACACCCTGCTCGAGCAGTGCGGCGTGCTGCGGGTGGCGACCATGAACGACATGTTCACCCTGGCGAGCGCCTTCGCCAACCAGCCGCTGCCGCGCGGCAACCGGGTCGCCATCCTGACCAACGCCGGCGGCCCGGCGATCATGGCGACCGACGCCTGCTCAACCCTGGGGCTCGAGGTGGTCGAGCTGCCGGCGGCGACGCAGAAGGCGTTGCGCGGCGTGCTCGTTCCGGAGGCGAGCGTGCGCAACCCGATCGACATGATCGCCTCAGCCGACGGCAGACGTTACGCCGCGGCGCTCGACATCCTGAAACGGGATGAATCGGTCGACGGTCTGATCGTACTGTTCGTCTCGCCGCTGATGATCAACGCGCTGGAAGTTGCTCAGGCCGTCATCGACGCGGCGCGCGAACCGCGCCCCCCGAACCTGACCCGCGTCATGGGGGCGGGGCGGGGGCCGCCGGGCGGGGTGGCGCTGCGCGGGGCGGGGGTTACGGTCT
>CBDUYA010000294.1:0-3836 GCA_965371335.1 uncultured bacterium
GCCTGCTGGCGGTTTCCGGCTCGAACACCCGGCGGTATCGCGATACGGTCGACCAGCACAACCCGACGATCACCGCTGCATTCACGACGTGAAACGGGAGGACGTAGCGCAGGCTGACCCACGCAAGTCGCAGTCGATGTCTGGCGAAAAACCGCACGAGCCCGTACAGCAGGGACCAGACCATGCCGGCCACCACCGCATAGACGACCACGATCAGAAGGGGCGCCGCCAGCCCGGATGCCTCTCCCTCCCGGTTGACCGCGCGCAGGAAGAACGCCAAGTAAAGCGACCCGTAGGTACCGGCCAGCGAGGCGTGCAGCAGGAGCTTCGCAGCGTTCACATCGCGGGATGGTAGCACAGCGCTGTGCGGCTCCCACCGCGTCCTGCGCGTTGTGAAGACGACACCCCTCTGGTATAGTCCGCGCCGGCATGCCATCCGATGTCTCAGCCCGCATCGCCCGACACCAGGCCCTCAACCCCGAACATTTCCTCCTGACCCTGGAGGCGCCGGCCATCGCCCGCCGGGCGCGGCCCGGTCAGTTTGTGATGCTCCAGACACGTCCCGGGTACGATCCGCTCCTGCGGCGCCCGATGAGCATTTACCGGATCATTGCGGGACGGCGCGGCCTGATCCAGGTGTTGTACAAAGTCATCGGCCGCGGCACCCGCTATCTCGCCCGGCAGCGGACGGGGCAGACCCTGGCGACTCTCGGTCCTCTCGGCAACGGATTCAAGCTGCCGCGCCGAGGGGCAAGAGTCCGGCCGGTTCTGGTGGCCGGCGGGATCGGTATCGCGAACTTTCCTTTCCTCGCCGACGCCCTGTGCGCCCGGCGGATGCGCCCGCTTCTGCTGTTCGGCGGCCGATCGCGCCGTGACCTCGTGTCCCTCACCTACTTTCGCGCCGCCCGTGTCGGCGTCCGTCTCGCGACTGAGGATGGCAGCGCCGGCGTCCGCGGTTTCGTCACGCGCCTTGTCGAGCCGCTGCTCGCCGACCCGGGCCTCCGTTCCGCTCTTCGCCTGTACGTCTGCGGACCGACTCCCATGCTGAAAGCGGTCGGAGATCTGGCCGCCGACGCGGGCGTGCACTGCCAGCTGGCGCTGGAGGCGCAGATGCCCTGCGGGATCGGCGTCTGCCTCGGCTGCGTGGTGCCGTGCCCCGGAGACCTCGCCGGACCGATCTACCGCAGGGTCTGTACGGAGGGGCCGGTTTTCAGGCCCGGTGAGGTGTTCCTGTGAGCCCGCGCCGTGGCACCGTCCCGATCGATCTCTCGGTGAACCTTGGTCCTCTGCGTCTGAAGAACCCCGTGGTGGCGGCGAGCGGCACATTCGGCTACGGGACGGAGTTTTCTCCCTATCTCGATCTCTCCCGCCTCGGCGGTCTGGTCACCAAGGGCCTCTCTCTGAAGCCGCGCCGCGGCAACGCGCCGGCCCGTACCTGCGAGACGGCCTCCGGGATGCTCAACGCCATCGGCCTGGCGAACGTCGGTGTCGAGGCCTTCATCGCCGAGAAGCTGCCGGCCCTGCGGCGCTACGAGACCGCCGTCATCGCCAACGTCTTCGGCGAGAGCGAGGAGGAGTACGTCGCCGTGGCGCGTCGCCTGAACGGCGCCGCCGGCCTGCACGCCATCGAGCTCAATCTCTCCTGCCCCAATACCGACCGTGGCGGTATCGCCTTCGGCGTCTCCCCGCCCATGACCCGCCAGGTCGTGGCGGCGGTCCGCCGCGCGGCGCCCGATCTGCCGCTCATCGTCAAGCTCACCCCCAACGTCACGGACATTGCCGAGGTGGCTCGGGCGGCGCGTGACGGAGGCGCTGACATTCTCTCCCTCGTCAATACCTTCCTCGGCATGGCGATCGATCTCCCGACCCGCCGGCCGCTCCTTGCTAATGTCGTGGGCGGGCTCTCCGGCCCGGCGATCAAGCCGCTCGCTCTCTACCAGGTGCACTGTGTCTATCGCGCGGTCGATCTGCCGATCATGGGGATGGGAGGGATCACCACCGCGCAGGACGCCCTGGAGTTCATGGTCGCGGGCAGCGCGGCGGTGCAGGTCGGCACGGCCAATTTCTACAAGCCTGCCGCGTGCGAGGAGATTGGGCGGGCTATGGCGTCATGGTGCCGGGAGGCCGGTATCGCGGCAATCCGCGATATCGTCGGCTCGCTGCAACTTCCTGAAGGGAGGCCGGAAGGAAGCGGCGGGAGGGGCTGAGAGCCGGTCCCCGCGTCTCACATCACCAGCCCGCCCTGCTCCGACTCGACACCGAGGAGCGGATCCTCATGGAGTTCAATGTCGGTTGCCTCGGCAACCTCCCGGGCGTTCTCGCCGAATATCGTCAGCAGCATGGCGAATACCTGATCGCCCTCCGCCACCCGCCGTCCTTCGGGATCGTACAGAACCAGAAACGGCAGCGATTCGATCCCGTGCTGCGCGGCCACCGGCATCGTCCAGTCGATGATGTCAACCTTGCGGATTGCCAGACGGTCTATCTGGGCCGTCGCGAGATGCTCCAGCGCGGGACTGAGGACCCTGCAGGGCGGACACCAGGCGGCGTAAAAGTCGAACACCGTGTACTTGCCTCTGACGGCGTGCGGCTCCAGGTCAACCTCCTCACCATGGGTGATGATCCGAATGTCCGCTTCCGGTGCGGTCGTGCGATTCAGGGTATAGGCGCTGAACCCGACCCCAAGCGCCGCCACAAATCCGCTTCCCAGCAACAGGTACTTCATGCTCCCGCTCATCGAGTCTCCATTCCAGGTCTCCAGAAGCGGATATAATTATATGCCTCATTCCACCTTTCCTGTACGAATGGGCGTCCAGAGCTTGAAATGGGGGGCCGTCTTCGGTGAGAATCGCGGCATGCTGATCGCCGACAAGTTGATCGTCGCCCTCGACGTGAGCAACAGAGAGGCGGCGCTTTCTCTGGTCGCCGCCCTCCGGCCCAAGGTGGGACGGTTCAAGATCGGGCTGGAGCTGTACACCGCCTGCGGGCCCGCACTCGTCCGGGAGGTGAAGGAAGCCGGCGGACGGGTCTTTCTCGATCTGAAGCTCCACGACATCCCCAATACGGCCGCACGGGCCGCCGTCGAAATCTCCCGCCTCGGCGTCGAGATGTTCACCATTCACCTCACCGGCGGCCTGTTGATGGCCCGGCGGGTGGCGGATGAACTCCAGGCGCACTGTCAGATCCACCGTATTCCCCGGCCGAGCGTTCTCGGCGTGACGGTCCTCACCAGCATGACTCAGAGCGACCAGGAAGAGATTGGCGTCACCCGTCCCCTCGCCGAGCAGGTCCTCGCTCTCGCCGACATCGCCACCGAGGCCGGGCTCGACGGCGTCGTCACCTCGCCGCAGGAGATCGAGAGCATGCGCGCCCGCTGCGGACCGGATCGGCTCATCGTCACCCCCGGGATCCGCCCCGAAGGGAGCGAGCAGGATGACCAGGCGCGCACGCTGACCCCGCGGGCCGCCATCCTCGCCGGTGCCGACTTCCTCGTCATCGGCCGCCCGGTCATCAAGTCCTCCGATCCCCTGGCGGCGGCCGAAGCGATTCTGATGCAGATGGAAGGTGCATGATTCGGCGCCCTTTTCCATCCCGGTGGGCGCCGGCCGGCATCGTCCTTCTGGTGCTCCTGAACGCCGCCGGCGCCGATGACCGTCCCCCCCCCTCACCGCCCCTGACCAATGAGGACATCGTCCGCCTGGTGATCAACGGCACCGCGGAGAGGGTCATTCTCGAGGAGATTGCGGCTCGCCCGGTCGAATTCGATCTCGACGAGGCGGTCGTCGTCGAGCTGCGGCTGGTCGGGGTGAACGATCGACTGATCGAGGCGATGCGCG
>CBDUYA010000295.1:0-3821 GCA_965371335.1 uncultured bacterium
ACCGTGTCCGATCGCTTCGCAGGCGGAGCAGGGCCGGCGGACGCCTCGCCGACGGTACAGGACGCGCACCGCCAGACCCGGTTCCTCCTCGCATCCGACCTATCGCTGTTCGAGCGGGCGATGAACCTCCAGCTTGCCGTCGTGGCGGCCTCGGCGAAGAAGCGGAGCCCGGAGACGGCGGCGCTGCTGGGCTTCTGGTCGCGCACGTTCGCCTACCTGTCGGACACCAGCATGCTGCTGAGCCGGGCCTCCGACTCCGCGTCTCCACCGCTGCTGCGCGCCGCCTGCGACTGCAGAGCCGCCCAGCGCTCCCGCCCCGCCCAGCGCGGTGATCGCGGCGCCTGCCTGAACTGTCACGTCTCCGGCAGCATTGATGGCAATCACGCCGCCGTCTTCACCGTCAGCGCCATTGCCGCCATTGCCGCCGTTGCCGCCATTGCCGCCGTTTGCGCCGTCGCCGCCGGTGCCGGTTGTCGAAGCGCCGCCGGAACCCCCCGTGCTGCCGAATCCGCCGTTGGCGCTGTTACCGCCGGTGCCGCCCGCGCCACCGTTGGCGGTGATACTGGAGGCTGAGCCAATCAAGAGATCCTGGTTGATGGTAATCACGCCGCCCGCGCAACCCGGATCGCCGTTCTCCCCGGACCCGCCCGAGCCGCCGTTTCCCCCCATGGCACCGCTGCCGCCGTCACCCGTGAGTGTCGCACCACCCGCGCCGCCGGTGCCGCCGTTGCCCCCCGCGCCGCTTGAACCGCCGTTGCCGCCCGTGCCGCCGTTGGCGCTGATACCGCCGAGGATGGAAGACTCCCCCGCCGACGTGGAGGTGAGGGAAATCGCGCCCCCGGCCGAACACGCGCAGCCGGCCGCGCCGCCGCCGCCCGAGCCGCCCGTACCGCCGCCCGCACCGGCGCCGCCGTTGCCGCTCTCGGCAGGACCGCCCGAGCCGCCGGTGCCGCCCGAACCGCCCGTGCCGCCCGTACCCCCGGCGCCGCCGTCTGCGCCGTTCGCGCTGATGTCACCATTCAGGCCGATAATCCCGGCCACATCGACAGTAATGCTGCCGGCGGCGGTGGCCGCGGTGCACGTCCCGCCTGCGTTGCCACCGCTTCCGTTGCCGCCTGCTGCTCCGTCACCCCCATTGTTGCCGCCTGAGCCGGTGCCACCCGCGCTGCCGGGAGTGCCGGTACCACCGCCAGAACCGGCGCCGCCATCGGAACCGTCCGATCCGTCCGCTGATATCCCTCCGCCCGACTGAAGATCAAAGTCACCCCCCACGGAGATCATGAGATCGTTACCGCCGCAGTTGATCGCCCCCGTGCCGGTGATGGTCAAATTCCCGACAATCGCGACCGTCTCGGACCCCGAGCAGTTATGAACGGCACTGAGGGTACAGTCGTCATTGCTCGGCGTGCCGCCGATATCGCCACAACCGAGCGCGGGCCCGGCATTTACGGCCGGCGCGAAGCAGAGGAGCGACCCAGTGAGTAGGAGTAAAGCGAAGAGTCGGATGGGGAGAGAAAGAGATCGGGAAGCCATGGATTCCTCCGGCGGTTAAGGAACGGGCGCTGCCCGGGCTTCCAACGAATATGCGGAAGGGCGGGGGCTGCGCTTCCGGCGCGAGGGGACTCGCGCTCTATTTATCACTGTTCGCAAAAACCATGCCTAATGTCAATGCCGCCCATCCGCTCCTTGACCGGCAACCCGACCCCCGCTACTTTGGGTGGCCCTCCCGAGGACGTACCGTGTCATCGCTTCCATCTCTCACAGCCACGCACTTCTACCTCTACGCGCACTGCGAGCACCGCGTGCGACTGGATCTGTTCGGGGATCCCGCGGCCCGCATCGCGGATTCCGACGCCGACCGGGCGCTCAAGGCGCGCGGCCTTCTCCACGAAGCGAGCATCGCCGACGCTACTGGTTACCCGCGCCCCGCCCACGGCGCAGACAACCTCGAGCGGGCCTTCGCCGAAACGCTCACGCTCATGAATGAGGCGCAGGAGGGGATCTATCAGGGAGTGCTGCTCGCCGATGATCTCGTAGGCGTGCCGGATCTCCTCGTAAGGTTGCCCGGCGACTCGCGGCTCGGAAGCCATCACTACACGGTGGGCGACGTCAAACTGTCGCGGCGCGCGCGATCGGATCAGGCGCTGCAGGTCGCCTTCTACGCGCATCTGCTCGAGACGATACAGGGCGTCAAGCCGGACCGGGTTTTCCTTGTGCTCGGGAACCAGAGCAAGGAATGGATCCCCATCGAAGATCTTGGCGGCGTGTTCGAGCAGGCTCTCGTCGATCTCGAGTCCCTGCGGCGCCAGGAGCGCCAAACCGAGCCTTTCTTCAAGACCGATTGTGACGGCTGTCCCTGGCGTGGCGTTTGCGTACCGGCGTTGGAAGCAAGCGATGATCTTTCGCTTCTTCCCGGGATGACGCCCTCACGCCGGAACGCGCTGCGAGGGGCCGATGTGCGGAGCATTGAGGCGCTCGCCGGCGCAAAGCCGGAAGCGCTTGCCACGGAGGCGGGCCTGGAGACACGCACCCTCATTCCTCTGAAACGGCAGGCAAAGGCGCTGAAGCAGGGCAAGCCCATCCGCCTGGGGGCTTCGAAACCACCCGAAGGTCCGCCCGCGCTTCTCGTCACCGCCTTCGATAACCCCGAGGGCGACGGCCACACGTTCCTGCTGACGATTTCGTTTGTTGATCCCGCCGAGGAGCCGAGGACGGCGATCCTTTGGGCAGAGAATTTCGCGGACGAGAAGGCCCTCTACGAGAAGGTGCTTGTGGCCTTCGCCCGGCGGCCCCACGCGCCGGTGTATCACTTTGGTCGAGCAGCCCCATGGCAGATCGCCCGGATGGAGGGGCGCTACGGGACGGGAGGCGCGGGACTTCACGCGCTTCACCGGATGGGCGACATGGCGCTCCTGGTACGGCGGGGAGCCGCGCTTCCCGTCCGGCGTTACGGCCTCGGGGATTGCGCCGGCGCAACGGGCTACAAAGGTGCGCAACCGGAGAGAGAAATATTCCCCCTGATCTGGCGGCTCCTGGAGGGAGAGGAGGAGGCGCGGGACGCGCTTCTTCGCGCCGCGCAGGCCGAGCGCGAGGCGACGCTCCATCTTCTCCGCTGGCTGCGGGGGGCTGAATGAGTCCGGAAGTCCTTCAACCCGAACCCAAACCTGAAGGCCAGCGTGAATCCACGCCCGGGCGCGGGGACGCTGACCGGGTGAAGGCCCCCGGCGACGGGCTTCCCGGCCGCCTTCTGCAGCTTCTTATGCGGGAGGATGCGGCGGGCCGGCGAAAGCTCAGGGATTCCCACGCGCTCTCCGTGGAGGCGCGCGTGGAGGCGGGGGGTTGCCTGGCGGGACTGAAACTCATTCAGGATGATGGCGACGCTATCGTGCTCGGCGTGGCCGAGAACCACTCGCGGTTTCGCGCCGGAGATCCCGCCACCCTCGGGGATGGAGAGGTTCCGGGTGTTGGACTTTCCGTCTCCTTTGTCGACTTCGATCCGGTGCGCGGCCGGCTCACCGTTGCGCGCGATATCTTCTCGCGAAACGAACCGCTCGAGATTTCCGGGCCGCTGGTTCTTGATCGGCGTGACATCGCGACAGTCGACAAGCTCTTCCGCGCCATGAAGCGCGTTCTTGACGGGCAGGCCCCCTCAGGCGAGATCCCGGCGCGCCTTCTGTCGGGCGACGTCCTCGCGTCCGCGCGCGCGTCCATGCCGGCAGTGGATCACGAGACACGGCTCTCCAGGGCGCGGGGGGAAGCGGCCAAGCTGGGCCTCGATCCCTCGCAGCAGGCCGCCTTCGCCGAGGCGCTGACCGCTGGGG
>CBDUYA010000296.1:0-3797 GCA_965371335.1 uncultured bacterium
CCCGCCACACGAGGGTTTCGTCGCGGATGGTTCCGATCTCCGCCAGGCGCCGCATCTCGGTCTCGGGGAGCGGGCCGACCTGCTTGTCTCCTGCGAGGTAGTACCACGTCATCGGCATCCTCCACTGATCAGCCCGGCCCACGTCGACCAATGCCGGAGTGCCCCCGTTCCTGTCTGTTGCCGGTGTTTCCCGCCGCGATGAACCGTGCGCAGCTCTCTTACATGATGCACGGATCATACTCCGGCGAGCGGCCAAGGAGTGACTTACCGCGGCGCCATCCGGATCGCCCCGTCGAGACGAATGACCTCGCCGTTGAGCATCTCGTTCTCGATGAGCTGCTGAACCAGTTGCGCGAACTCTTCGGGGCGGCCGAGCCGGGGCGGGAACGGTGTCTGCCGGCCGAGCGACTCCCGCACCTCCTCCGGCAGGCCGGCCACCATCGGGGTGTCGAAGATCCCCGGCGCGATCGTCATCACCCGGATGCCGAGCTTCGCCAGATCGCGCGCCGCGGGAAGGGTCATGCCGACGATGCCCCCCTTTGAAGCCGCGTACGCCGCCTGGCCGATCTGGCCGTCGTAGGCGGCCACCGAGGCGGTGTTGACGATCACCCCCCGTTCGCCGCCGGCGGTCGGCCGGTTTGCCGCCATCGCCTGGGCGGCGAGACGGATGACGTTGAACGTGCCGATCAGGTTGATATTGATGACCCTGGCGAACGTGTCGAGCCGGTGCGGCCCCTCCCTGCCGAGCACCTTTTCAGGCACGCCGATGCCGGCGCAACTGACGGCGCCGTGCAGGCCACCGAACTCGTTGACGGCCGTTTCGACCGCTGTGCGGACGCCTGCTTCATCGGCGACGTCCGCTTCCACGAACCGCGCGCCTTCCCCCAGCGCGGCCGCGAGCTTTTCACCGAGCTGCCGCTGGACATCGACGATCACCACGTTGCCGCCGCGCGACGCCAGCAAGCGGGCGCAGGCCCGCCCCAGGCCCGAGCTGCCCCCGCTGATCAGAAACGTCCTTTGGTCGATTTGCATGGTCGTGTCCTCAAATTCTTTCGATGACGGTGGCGGTGGCCATACCGTGGCCGATGCACATCACCTGCAGTCCCAGGGTGCCGCCGGTCGCCCGCAATCCGGCCAGCATTTTCGCCATCAGGCCGGCGCCGGTGGCGCCGAGCGGGTGACCATGGGCGATGGCGCCGCCCCATGGGTTGACCCGGATCATGTCGGGATTGAACTCACGCGCCCACGCCAGCACCACCGAGGCAAACGCTTCGTTGATCTCGATCCAGTCGATGTCGTTGATGGTCAGCCCGGCGCGCTCGAGAGCCTTGCGCGTCGCCGGCATCACTCCGGTGAGCTGCAGGCTGGGGTCGTCCCCGACCGCCACGCGCGCCCGGAACCGCGCCTTTGGTTGAAAGCCGTCCGCCACCGCCCGGCCGCGATCGGCGATCAGCACGGCCGCCGCGCCATCGGAGATCTGGCTGGAGTTGGCGGCGGTGACGATGCCGTTACCGTCCGGACGGAAGACGGTCGGCAGACCGGACATCTTCTCCGCATCGATCGTGTCACGCACCCCTTCGTCGCCGGCCAACACGGTTGGCTTGCCGCCACGATCGAGCCCCGGGGTGGGGAGGATCTCGGTGGCGCGCCCATCCCGCGCGGCGGCGGCCCGGCGATGGCTCTCGGCCGCGAAGGCGTCCGCCTCGCTGCGGGTGATGCGCCACCGCTCGGCGACCCGCTCGGCGCTCTCCCCCTGGTGGATCAACTCGTACCGCGCCAGCAGCTCCGGGTTGAGCTTGCTGAAGCTGCCGTCGATGTCACCGAGCATCGGCACCCGGGTCATGCTCTCGACGCCCGAGGCGATGGCGTACGACAGGTCGCCCGCCGCCGCTCCCTGCGCGCAGAAATGAATCGCCTGCTGGCTCGAGCCGCACATCCGATTCAGCGTCACCGCCGGAACTTCCACCGGAAAGCCGGCCAGCAGCAGGCCGAGGCGGCCGATGTTCGCTCCCTGTTCGCCGATCTGGGTCACGGTGCCGTTAACGACGTCTTCGATTCGCTCCGCTGCGATCCCGGCCCGCTTCACCAGGCCATCGAGGACGTGCGCCAGGAGCCGGTCGGGCCGCTCCTCGCGAAACGCACCACCGCGCCGGCCGAACGGTGTGCGCACCGCCTCGATAATCACCGCCTCCGGTCGATCCGTCATCGTTTCGGTCATGGTTTGTCCGTCATCATACCGCCACCACCTTCGACGACCGCCAGCGGCAGGTCTCGCGCGGCGGCCCACGCTTCCCACTCGCGGGCGGTGCGGGTGAGAAACGCCTGCTGCAAGTCCTCCCGGCCCGGATCTCCCAAACCAAGCTCGGCGGCGAGCTTCGTGCCGAAGTGTGGCTCCAGCGCGGCGACCGCGATCCACCCATCCCGTGCACGGTACAGATCGTAGCCGGGAACGCCTCCTCCCAGCAGGCCACCCGGGGCCGTCAAACCATAACGGAGCGGCTCGGCGAACTGCCGCACCGCATCGGCGAGGCTGACCCGCGCGCTCCGCTCCGGCCGGCCCCGCTCACGACCCAGCAGCAGCGCCAGCGCCGCGTTAACCGCCTCCTGCGCTCCGCCGAGATCGCCGATCAGCGCCCGCGGCAGGTGCGGTGGCGTCAGCAGACCGTGGCGGGCCTGGTAGGTAAGGTCGTGCCCCGGCGAATCGTCGTCCTCGGCGAAGCCGACGATCGACACCTGCAGAAGCCGTGGATAGCGATCCGCCAGATCGTCCCACGCGAGTCCGAGGCGCGCCAGCGCCGCCGGACGGTACGAGGTCAGCAGCAGGTCGGTCCCGGCGAGCAACTCCTCGAAGCGGGCGCGATCGGCAGCCTTCGCCAGGTCGAGCTGCACGACCTGTTGCCCTTCGTGCAGGCTGCGATACCAGTCGTGCTGCGCACGCGCCAGCGGATCGCCCTGCGGTGGTTCCACCTTGGTCACCGAGGCGCCGAGCTGGCGCAGCCTGGCGGCGGCGAGCGGCGCCGGGAGGTTAACCCCGAGGATAAGGACGTTGATCTCGGCAAGGGGACGCATCGGTTTCTCGAAACAACCGGTCAATCGGGCAGGACGATCTTCTCTTTCAGAACCCACACCTTCATGGCGAAGAACAGCCGGATCATCATTTCGTAGTCGTCGTTGCCGACAGTGGCGACAAGGGCGTGGCCGTCGGTGCCCCGGGTGGCCCGCACCGTCTCCTTGACTCTGATGCGGCTCCCGATCTGCTTGAACCACGCCGGCAGGTTGTTCTTCTCGCCACGGTGCACGACGTCCTTGGTGCGGCGGCCCTGCGGATCGGCCAGGGCGATCTGGCAGTACCTCTGGCCTCGGTACCTGCTCTTCGTCGCCCGGTTGAAGGTCAGAGATCGCCGGTCGAGATCGGCCCAGGCGCGATCATTCGGCAGCAGCGCCGGCCGGACCTCGACGCGGCCGCCGGCCTCCTTTGGCACGCGCGCGACGAACTCCCAGTGGTTGCGCTGGCGGTAGTTGCCGTCCGTCACCACGAAGGAATGTTCGGTTCCGGTGACCGCCCGCCCCGCGAACCCCCAGGCGGCGCTGCGTTCACCACTCGCAACAATGTCGACCTTGTCGAGCCGGTAGCGTCGTCGAGCCATCCATCCCTCCCGTCGTCAGGCGGACTGCCCTTGTCCTCTGCCCATGATCTTCAACGCGATGCAGGGGATGAGAAACAACATGAAGGGAGCTGATGCCAAAGAAACGGGTGAGGCGTTCTGTGTCCATGTCGACTCGACCCTCCCTGCGCA
>CBDUYA010000297.1:0-3797 GCA_965371335.1 uncultured bacterium
GTCAAAGAAGGGGGCCCAGGGACTCATGCAGCTCATGCCGGCCACGGCGAAGCGCTTCGGGGTCAGCGATCCCTTCAATCCTGCCGACAATATCGACGGCGGCACCCGCTACCTGCGCTATCTTCTCGATCTGTTTGGTGGGGACAAGCGGCTGGCGCTGGCGGCCTACAATGCCGGCGAGAACAAAGTTCTCGCGGTGAAAGGCGTCCCTCCCTACCGGGAGACGCGCAATTACATCGCCAAGGTGCTGCGGCGCTTCGGCCACACCCGGACGCCCTATTTCGGTCGCTGACACGGCGCCGGGCCGGCGCCACACGGGGGACGGAAGGTGGTCGGGGACCCCGGAACGGACGATTTCGCCACCGCCCTGCCGAAGGCGGAGATCCACCTCCATCTCGAGGGGGCGATCGATCTCGAGACCATCGTCTGGTTGCGGCGGCAGCGCGGCGAGCGGGACGAAGCTGACCTGCGGCTGCGTCTCGCGGGACTCTACACGCACCGCGACTTTCTCCACTTCCTGCAGAACTACCGCACTCTATGCGCCGAGATGCGGCGGCCGGAGGATTTCGCCGCCGTCGTCGCCGCCCTCTGCGCGCGGCTGGCCCGCGATAGCGTCCGCTTTGCGGAGGTGATGTGCTCCCCGATGATCTTCACCCGGCAGGGACTGCCGATCGGTGAGATCATGGGCGCCGTGAGCGAAGCGGCCCGGCGCGGCGAGCAGGAGCATGGCGTCGTGCTCCGTTTCCTGTTCGATGGAGTGCGGCAGTGGGGCATCGGCGCGTTCGAGGAGATGGTCGGGATGGCGGTCGATTGCCGCGCTGCCGGGGTAATCGGGGTCGGGATCGGAGGGGACGAGCGCTCCCTGCCGACGGCGATCTTTGGCGCCGCGATGCGGGAAGCGCGTCGTCTCGGCCTGCACACGGTCATTCACGCTGGTGAGTTCGACGGGCCGCGTTCCGTCTGGGAGGCGATCGATGAGCTGGAGGTCGAGAGGGTGGGGCACGGGATCAGGGCGGTGGAGGACGACGTCCTGGTGAAGACTCTGGCCCGCAGAGAGATTCCTCTCGAATGCTGCCCCACCAGTAACATACGCACCGGCGTGGTCCGCTCCTGGGCCGATCATCCGATCGCCAGGCTCCATCAGGCCGGCGTGCGGGTGACGATCAACAGCGACGATCCGGCGCTGTTCGGAACCACCCTGTCGGAGGAGTGGCGGCTGCTGGAATCGCGCCTGGGGCTGTCGCGCCGGGATGTCGTGCAGATCGGTTTGCAGACGGTGGAGGCCGCCTTTCTCGAGCCCGATGCCCGCCGGCGGCTGATCGATGAGCTCAGGGACGCCGCCCTGCGGCAGGGCGTGAGCCGCTGATGCCGGGGGCCGGGGGTGTCGGCCGCGTGGCGGCACGCCGGATCGCCCTGGCCTTCCTGGCGATCGTGGCCCTCTATCTCCTCCTGCTCGCTTCCCTGTGGCGACCGACGGAGGGGCTGAGCGGTCGCTACGCCATCATCGACGCGGGTGGGGGCCGGGTCACGGTCCACGAGCGGATCGATCGCCGGATCGACTTCGCCATTCCGCAACGTCTCGACGCCGCCTATCTCTTCCACTGGGACAATGTAAGGTACGGCCATCCGGAGGTCATGCCGCCCTACGAGATCGAATGGGCCGGGCTCCTGCGCGTGCCGAGCGACGGTGCCTACGGGTTCACGGTTGAGGCGGAGGGCGAGGTCGCGATGGACATCGACGGGCAGCCGCTGCGGCTGCAGGAGGGTGCGCTGACGGAACGCCCCCTGCGGGCCGGTCCGCACCCGGTTCACATCAGTTACCGGGCGCGACAGGGCGCCGCCCGCATCGTCCTGCAGTGGCGCCGTCCGGGCGGGGATGTGGAGATCCTTTCCTCCCGTTTCCTCGCGCCCGATCGGGACGCGATCGCCTCCGCCGGTCGCCGTCGCGCCGTCGCCTGGACGATTCTGCTCGCCGGCATTGCCGCCGCCATCGGGCTGGGAGTCGCAGCGCGGCGTCCGGAAACGTCCGCCGGGCGGATCGGCGCCGCCCTGTGGAACCAACGGACCTGCCTCGCTCTCGGTCTCATCCTGATGCTGGCCGCGGTGCTGCGTTTTCACGATTATGCCCTCGCCCCGTTTCACCATGAAACGGCGGACGAGTATCAGCATGCGTGGGAGGGATGGCACCTGCTGCAGGAGCGGGTGCCGGCGGCGTGGAGCACCTTTCCCGAGGTCTATCCGACCGATCAGACGCATGATTTCCGCTGGTTCGGTCATCGTTACACGGTCGTCCGGCCCTACTTCGATCATCCTCCGCTGTTCTCGCTGCTGGTCGGGCTGGCGAGCACCCTGGCCGGCGCCCGCGAATACCTCGCCTGCACACTCCCCGTCATGCGGGTGGTGCCGATTCTTCTGAGCCTCGTCGGTCTCCTGCTCCTTTATCGTCTTGCTCTGTTCTACGGTGTGGAGGAGCGTGCGGCGCTGCTGGCGACGCTCGTCTACGCCGTGCTGCCGCCGATTGTCCTGGCGCACCGCCTGGTGAAAGGGGAGAGCCTGCTGGCGCTGCTGTTCATGGGGGCGATCCTGGCCACCGGGCGGGGCGGCGAGAGGGGCTCGCGACGAGGCGCCATTCTGGCCGGGGTTCTGTGCGCCCTGTCGATCTGGACCAAGGCGACCGGCATCGCGGTCCTGGGGACGATTCTCATCCTCCTGCTGGCGCGGCGCCGCTACCGGGACGCCGTGATCGCCACCGCGATCACCCTGGGAGGCGTGGGGCTCTATCTGCTGTATGCGGCGGCGTACGACTTCGACATCTTTCTCGGCGTGATCGAGGCCCAAGCGACCTCCAAGTGGGTCTCTCTCGATGCCATGCTCGACCTGCTCGAGGGCAAGGTCGTGGTGCAGTGGTTCGGGCGCGGCTGGTATCTGTGGCTGCTGCTGGCGGCCGGCGTGGCGGCTTTCCGGAAGGAGCGCGGCCTGCTGCTGCCGATGGCGATTTACGGCACCCTCATCGTCCTGACGGCCGATCATCGGGTCATCTTCGGATGGTACCGGACCCCGCTGCTGCCGTTTCTCTGTGTCGCCGCCGGGATCTACCTCCACGAGATGCTGCGCGAGTCCGATCTGTACCGCACTTTTCCGTTTGCGGCATCGGCCGTGGCGACCGGCTTTCTCTACGCCCTTCCCGCCGGCACGGCCGCCACCCGGGGAATGGTGATGTTTTTCGCGCTCATCGCCCTCGCGCCCTTCCTGCCGCGGCTGCTCACCGAACACCCGCTTGCACTCCGGATGGCGCGTGGAGGCGCCGTCCTGCTCCTCATCTGTTTTCTCATTGCCTGTCTGGCAACGGTCGGAGGGCTGGTCGAGATCTACGCGGCCATGCGGGGGATGCAGTAGGAGCCTGTCCGGACCGGGCCAGGCTCCCGAGTCAGGATGCGTTGGCGCGCAGGCGGGTCATGCCGGAGCGAATCAGACGATCGACTGCATTATTGCTTCGGGCCTCGCAGTAGATCCGCAGCAGCGGCTCGGTGCCGGAGGGGCGGAACAGGATCCACCCGGCGTCTCCGAACAGCAGTTTGACGCCGTCAAGGGTGTCGATGCGCTCGACACGCAGACCGCCGAGCCGTGCCGGAGGCCGGCTCTTCAGCCGGCTTACGGCGCGGCGCCCCTGGTCGGCCGGCATCGGCAGGTCGACGCGCCGATAGGCGTAGCGTCCGAACTCCTCCTCCATCTTTTCGACCGAGCGGCTTGAGCAGGAAGTCGCGGTTGCGCAACTCTAGACGCACCTTGAGCGTGCG
>CBDUYA010000298.1:0-3790 GCA_965371335.1 uncultured bacterium
AGGATGGCCGGGGCCCGATCGGTCAGGACAGATAGCCCCAGGTCTGCAGGAGGTCCCCCTCCCGGTACCAGCGCTCACCGATGTCGGTGCGGTAGAACATGTTTGGGATGATGATGTTCTTCACCCGGTTGTACGCCTCGCGCCGGGCATCGTCCATCGTCGAGCCGGAGCCGCTCACCACCAGGGCGTAGCCGGAGTCCCCCGCCAGCCGCCAGTCGTCGTCGACCAGGCGGATATCGCAGGGATGGATGCCCTCGCCGATCGGCTTCTTGAAGATGACGGCGGCGTCCTCGGAGTACTTCCTGAAGGTCTCGGGATCGACGAATGGAAAGGGGGGCACGGCGATCACGACGCAGACCTGAAAGCCCTTCTTGGTGCGCAGGCTGAAGGCCCGCCCGTTGCCGAGCCCCTCGAGGATCTCCCCCCACTTGGTCAGGATCCCCTCGATCTGCAGATTAATCGTCGGATAGCCGAAGCGGCAGGTGAACTCCAATGGATAGATGTTGCGCGCCGTGGCGATGCAGTTGATGTCGACGTAGCCGACGTAGCGGCAGGCGGTCAGCTTGGCCCGCATCTTGAACAGGGTCTGCTGGAACAGGCTGTTGGGGCCGTACCAGAAGCCGGCGGTCCCCATCTCCCCGGTCTGCGGGCCGATCTCGTTATTGCACATCCGCTTGTGCTCGAAATTGACGAACACCGGGTAGATGAAATCGGTGCCGTTGAAGAAGGTGCCGACCGCCACCTCGACCCCCGCCACGAATTTCTGCAGTTGGAACGATTTGATCTTCGTGGCCCACCCCTTCTTGTATTGCTGCAGCATGGTCAGGACGTCGCGGCCGTCGTCCTCCTGGCCCACGAACGACAGGACCTTCTCGTTCTGCGCCTTGCCGCTCGGCTTGACGACGTAGCGGCCGGGGTTCTTCTTGATGAAGTCGATGGCGGTGTCGAAGCTGTCGAACTCCCAGCGCGGCAGGGTCGTCATGCCGGCCTCCCGCATCTCTTCCTGGCCGAAGTCGCGGTCGAGCTCGAGCCTGTCGGTGTATGTCGTTCCGCCGATCACCGCCTTCCCTTCCCGGCGGAGGCGGTCGGCGGCCGCGCCGAACTCGCAATCGTCGAAGATGATCACATCGGCCCAGTCCTTGTGGTCTTCCCAGCGGTCGACCTTTTCGATGAAGCCGTCGGCAATGGTCCGATCGGACTTCGACATGATGTGGTAGCGGACCTCGTGCCCTTCCTTGAGCACCTGCCAGGCGAGGTCCTGAATGAGGGCGTACTTGGAGATGAACAGAAAGCGTGACGGCTTGCCGTTGCCGTTCCCGTTGCGAGCGCCGTTGCGCCTGCCGGAATCTCTTGCGTCCGCCGCCATATCGGGGAAAAACTAATGCCTCGGGACGGCAGGGGCAAGTCTTCCGCCGTATTGACGGCGAATTCGCCGGCGAAACCGCCGCCATGTGTCAATCAAATGTCAAAGCGCTCACGCCGCACCCGCCGCGCCGGCGAAGGCGCCGTCGATCGCGGCGATCAGCTCGTCGATCTCGGCCCGCTTCACGATCAGCGGCGGGGCGATGCGCAGCACGTTGTTCCACAGACCGCCCTTGCCGATCAGGACCCCGCGGCGGCGGGTCTCCTCCAGGACGCGGCTCACCGTCTGCGCGTCGGGCGCCTTCCCCTCGCCGACCACCTCGACCCCCTGCATCAGCCCGAGGCCGCGCACGTCGCCGATCGCCGGGTGCTTGCGCTGCAACTCGCGCAGCCCCTGCTGCAAATACGCCCCCTCGACGCGGGCGTTGTCAGGCAGCTTCTGCGACTCCAGCACGCGCAGCGTGGCGAGGGCCGCCGCCGCGCTGACCGGGTTGCCGCCGAACGTCGAGAAGGAGATCGGTTTCAGCGAGGCCGCGATCGTGTCGGTGGTCGCCGTGCAGCCGATCGGCGTGCCGTTGGCCATCCCTTTGGCGAAGGTCATCACGTCAGGGACGACGCCGTAGTGGTCGATGCCGAACATGGCGCCGGTGCGGCCGAATCCGGTCTGCACCTCGTCGGCGATGAACAGGCCTCCCGCCTTGCGGACGCTCTCCGCCACGATGCCGAAGTACTCCTTGGGCGGAACGATGATGCCGCCCGAGCCGATGATCACCTCGGCGACGATGCCGGCGACCGCCCCGGTGGTGGCGGTCTGGATCAATTCGTCGACGTCGCGCGCGCAGGCGATGTCGCACGACGGGTAGGTCAGCTTCATAGGGCAGCGATAGCAGTAGGGAGCGACGGCGTGCACGAAGCCGGCGACCGGCGCCCCGAGCTTTTTCCAGGGCGCCTGCCCGCTGGCCGCGATCGCCATCATCGACCGCCCCGCATAGCCGTAGCGCAGTACCAGCACCTCCTGGTTGCCGGTGTAGAGCCGTGCCAGGAGAACCGCCGTCTCGTCCGCCTCAGTTCCGGAGTTGGTCAGAAAGACCCGGTCCAGATCGCCCGGCAGGACGCCGGCCAGCGCCTCGGCCAGGTCGGAGAGGGGCGGATTGGGGAAGAGGGTCGAGGTATGCACCAGGGTCTTCGCCTGCTGCACGATCGCCTCGGTCACTGCGGGGTTACAGTGCCCGACGCTGATCGTCAGGACGCCGCCGAAGCAGTCGAGGTAGCGGCGCCCGGCGTCGTCCCAGACGTGCATCCCCTCGCCGCGCACCAGGGTGAGCGGCTCGGCGTAGTAGGTGGTGGCGCACGGAAAGAGGTAGCGATGGTGCTTGTCGGCGGCCGAGACCGCCTTCGGTTCGGATCGGTTCATCGTCGTTTCTCCGTTGGCGCCCGCCTCGCTACTCCGGCAGCGGCGCCGGCCGCTCGGTCCCGGTGACCTCGCCGTTCAGCGCCTTGAGGAAGGCGATCAGGTCGGCCTTGTCCTGATCGTTCAGATGCAGCGGGCGGATTTCCGCCGACAGCCAGTCGCTCGGAACGCCCCCTTGGTCGTAGAACTCGATCACCCGGGCGAGCGTCGCCTCGCTGCCATCGTGCATGTAGGGGGCGGTGGAGGAAATATTGCGCAGCGTCGGCGTCTTGAACGCTCCCCGATCGGTGTCGACCCTGGTGACCTCGTAACGACCCAGGTCGGGCTTTACCGCGTCCATGCCGACACCGAGGTTGTGGTACGACTCGTCGGTGAAGTTGAATCCGGTGTGGCAGGTGACGCAATTGCCCCGCTTGGCGTCGTTGAAGATCTCCATACCGTGGATCGCCGAGGCGCTCATGGCGCTCTCGTCCCCCGTCCCGTAGCGGTCGAACGGCGCGTTCCCCGACAGGACGATCCGCTCATAGGAGGCGATCGCCCGGGCCACCCGCTCCCCGGTGATCCCGGGGGTGCCGAACGCCGCCTCGAAGTGCGGCGCGTAGCCCGGTATTTCCTTCAGGCCGGCGAGCATGCCGTCGAGTGTGTGCCCCATCTCGATCGGGTTCTGGATCGGCCCGAGGGCCTGGTCCTCGAGGTTTGGGGAGCGGCCGTCCCAGAACTGCTCGGCGCTGAACAGGCGGTTCATCACGGTCGGCGCGTTGCGGCCGCCGACCTGTCCCTCGATGCCGGTCGAGGTCGGGCTGCCGTCGGAGAAGCCCTGCCCGGGGGCGTGGCAGGAGGCGCACGACACGGTATGGTCCCGGCTGAGTCGGGGATCGTAGTAGAGGAGACGCCCGAGGTCGATTTTCGCCTGGCTGAGGGGGTTCTCCTCCGGGACGTAGGCGGCCCCCGCCTGCAGGCCAAGCGGCAGCACCATGCTGAAGCTCCCCGAGGTGAGCGTCTCCCCCGGCGGCGCGG